>NZ_JBHVJT010000061.1:8208-59638 GCF_042798815.1 Kitasatospora sp. NPDC057738
GGGGGAGGGGGGGGGGAAGAGGGGCGGGGGCGCGGGGGGGGGGGGGGCGGGGGGACGGGGGGGAGGGGCGGTGCCCCACAAGAAAACCGCCCCCCCCCCGAAACAAGAAGACAGGGGGGGCGCCCCGACCGCCGTCGTACGGCGGATCGCAGGCGTCCGTCACACCGCTGAGCGGTGGGGGGCCGTGCGGTGGCGGGCCCGGAGGAACAGCAGGCCGCCGAGGCTCAGCAGCCCGGCTCCGCCCAGGCCCGCGCTCATGACGGAGGCCGCTGGAGCGCCGGTGTCGGGCAGCCCGCCGGATCCGCCGTCACTCTGCGGCGGCGCCGGGTGGTGGCCCGGGCGGCTCGGGCAGCCGTGGCTCCCGCCGCCCTTGTGCTCGTGGCCCTTCGGCGGGCAGGGGGCGACGGCGATGCAGAGCTCGGCCGGTGGGCTCTGCACGGTCCCTCCCTCCGGGTCGCGGCCGGTGGCGTGGGCGGTGTTGGTGATGCTGCCCGCCCGTGCGTCCTCCTCGGTCACGGTGTAGGTGCCGTGGCACAGGGTGCTCTCCCACGGGGCGAGGGTGGTCTGCTCGCAGATCACCCCCTGGACGCGGTCGTCGCTGACGGTGACGTCGGTGAGCGTGGTCGACCCGGTGTTGGTCACCGCGTACAGGTAGGTGATGGTGTCACCCGGGTGTACGGTCCCGTCGGCGTCGGAGTGCTTGGTGATGGACAGTGAGGACTCTCCGGCGGTGACCACCTGGACGGTGGCCCGGGCCGGCGGGCTCTGGACGTTCTGTCCCTGCGGGTCGGTGCCGTTGGCGTGGGCGGTGTTGGTGACGTGCCCGGCCTGGGCGTCGGCCGCCGTCACGGTGTAGCTGCCGTGGCAGGTGGTGCTCTCGCCGGCGTCCAGGCCGGTCCGGTCGCAGGTCACCGCCTGGACGTGGTCGTCGCTGACGGTCAGGTTGTTCAGCGTGGTGTTCCCGGTGTTGGTGACCGTGTAGGTGTACGGCACGGTGTCGCCGACGTGGAACGGTCCGGCGCTGTCGGCCTGCTTCCGCAGGTCGAGCCTGGCGACGCCGACGACCTGCAGCGTGACCTGGGCGATGGGACTCACCACCGTCTGCCCCTGCGGGCCGGTGGCCTCCGCCTGGGCGGTGTTGGTGACGTGGCCGAGTTGCAGGTCGGCCTCGGTCACGGTGTAGGTGCCGTGGCAGGGGGTGCTCGCTCCGGCGTTCAGGGTCGTCCGGTCGCAGGTCACCTGCGGGGCGTGGTCGTCGACGACGACGAGGTTGTTCAGCGTGGTCGTCCCGGTGTTGGTGACCGTGTAGGTGTAGTGCACGGTGTCCCCGACGTGGACGGGGCCGGCGGTGTCCGCCTGCTTGGTCAGACCGATCGAGGACGGGCCGACCACCGTGACGGTGGCATCGGCCTCCGGTGAGGTGACCGGCTGGCTGTTCGACGTCCCGGTGGCGTGGGCGTGGTTGGTGACCTGCCCGGCCTGCGCGTCGGTGGCCGTCACGACGTAGCTGCCGTGGCACTGGGTGCTGTCCCCGGGGCTGCCGGCCGGAGCCAGGGTGGTGGAGTCGCAGGTGATCCCCGTGACCTTGTCGTCCGTCAGCGCGAGGTTGGTCACCTGGCTCCCGCCGGTGTTGGTGACCACGTAGGTGTACGGGACGGTGTCGCCGACGTGGAAGGGCTCGGCGGCGTCGACGTGCTTGACGAGGGTGATCCCCGGTGGCGCGATCACCGGCACGTTCTCCGAGGCCGGTGGCGAGGTGACCGGTCCCCCGTCGGTGGTCCCGGTGGCCTGGGCCGTGTTGGCGACGTGGCCCTGGGCGGCGTCGGCGGCGGTGACCAGGTACGTCGCCGTACAGGTCACGGTGTCACGGGGGGCCAGGGTGCTCACCGGGCAGTTGACCGGTCCGACCTTCGGGTCGTTGACGGCCAGGTTGGTGATCGGCACGTTCCCGGAGTTGGTGACCACGAAGTCGTACGGGATGGGGGTGCCCACCGTGATCAGCCCGGGCAGCGGCTCGTGCGCCTGCTTGACCAGGTTCAGTTCGGGCAGCGGCTGGTCGGTGTTGATCACGACGTTGCGGATCAGGTGCACGTCGGTGAACAGGCCGGTGGACCCGGCGAAGCCGAACTTGTAGGTCGAGGGCACCGGCTGGGGTGCGGGGGTCTGCAGCACCTGGTGCGAGCCGGTGCCGTCGTTGAAGTCGACGGAGACCGTGAGCACCGGGGAGGGCGCCGGGGTCAGGTGCACGTTGACCCGGCGGCGCGAGGGCTCCAGCAGGGTCTGCGCCTGGTCCGGGGTGACTCCGGGCGGCAGGGCGGTGAGCGGGCCCTGGAGCGTACCGGGCAGTGTGGAGGGCCAGGGGCCGTTGGTGGTGAAGTTGCTGGTCGTCGCGGTCAGGAAGCAGTAGCCGGTGGTGCCGTCGCCGGGGCCGCGGACGGTGACCATGTTGGCGCCGGGCGCGGGGATGCGGAAGCTCGTACCGGCGGGGGAGCGCTGGGCGCAGCCGTTGCCGCGCTGCTCCCAGTCGCCGAAGTAGTTGCCGAGCACGTCGAGACCGACGCCCAGGTAGCCGCGGTCGACGCCGGGAAGGAAGGTGAGGTTCGGGTTGTCGTCGGGCAGCTTCTGCGCGTAGCCGAGGCTGCCGCCGAAGGCGCCGGGGTGGGTGAGCGAGACGTCCCCGTTCACGAGGAAGAAGGAGATGCCGTCGGCCGGGGTGTTCGGCGTGGTGCTGCCGTACTGCCACTGGTCGAAGGTCACGTCCAGGCCGTTGCCGGCCGGCAGGGCCTGGTCGAAGAGCACCGCGCCGCTCTGGTCGTTGCCGGCGTCGGTGATCCGCAGGTAGCCGAGCGGTGCGGAGTTCAGCGGCGGCACCGGGCCGGTCTCGGCGGTGGGGCAGCCGCCGAGCGGGTGGTCGCCCGGCCCGGGCGTCGCGGGGGCCGCGCCGGTGAGGCAGGCGGAGCCGACGGCGATGAAGCGCGAGTCGGCGGTGGCGCCGGTGAAGGTCTCCTGGAGCAGGGGCGTGCCGACGGCCCGGACCCGCTCCGGCAGCGGCGCGGCACGGTGGTGGGCGGGGGCGACGGCCTGGGCGAGCGGGGCGGTGAGGCCGGCGCCGAGCAGACCGAGGGTGGCCGCGGCGCTGATGAGGCGGGCCGTTCGGGCGCGAAGCCGTGACGGTCCGCAGGATTGTCTCGTCATGGCGTTACTATGCGCGGTCGCTACGGTCCGTTATCGCCGAGTACTGTCAGTGGACCTATCGAATCGCTCGGACGAGCGAGGGGTCATGGGAGTGTCGGCGACGGGTGGACTGTCGAGGGGATTGCCGGAGGTGTGGAAGGGGCCTTCGGAATCATTCCGATCATCCTTGCCCGGCGGTGCGGTAGGGTGGCCGACGCCGAGTATGACCGTGACTCAGGGAGGTGAGACCCATTACCGGAATGTCCGAGCGGGTGCTCCCGGAGCGCGGCCGCGTCGGCGCCCCGCGCGCATAGCGCGGCCGGCGCGCCGACGCAGTGTCGGCCCTCGCGGGAGCCCTGACGGAGTCGTCAGTCCTCCCGTCCTCCCCCAAAGGGGTTCTCTTGCCGGTTTTCTCCTCCGCCTCCCTCCGTTCCTCCGTGGTCTCCCGGCTGCGCGCCGCCGGTTGCGTGTTCGCCGAGGACGAGGCGCGGATCCTGCTCTCCGCCGCCGCCTCGCCCGCCGACCTGGCCGCCATGGTCCGCTCCCGCGCCGACGGGCGGCCGCTCGAACACGTCGTCGGCTGGGCCGAGTTCGCCGGGCTGCGGATCGCCGTCGACCCGGGCGTCTTCGTCCCGCGCCGCCGCAGCGAGTTCCTGGTCTCCGCCGCCACCGCGTTGACCGCCCCGGGCACGGTGGTGCTCGACCTGTGCTGCGGCAGCGGCGCGCTGGGTGCCGCGGTGGCGGCGGCCACCGCGCACCCGGTCGAGCTGTACGCGGCCGACATCGATCCGGGCGCGGTCCGCTGCGCCCGCCGCAACCTGGCCGGCGCCGCGGCGGGGGTCTTCGAGGGCGACCTGTTCGCCGCCGTGCCCCCGGAACTGGCCGGCCGGGTGGACGTGCTGATCGCCAACGTCCCCTACGTCCCGACCGGCGACCTCGGCCTGCTGCCGCCCGAGGCGCGGCTGCACGAGGCCCGGCCCGCGCTGGACGGCGGGGCGGACGGACTGGACGTGCTGCGGCGGGTGGTCGCCGAGGCGCCGCGGTGGCTGGCGCCCGGCGGGTCGCTGCTGTTCGAGACCAGCGAGCGGCAGGCGCCGGCGGCCCTCGCGGTGACCCGGACGGCCGGGCTGGCGGCGGCGGAGAGCCGGGAGGAGGACCTGGACGCCACGGTGGTCACCGCGACACTGCGCTGAACCGCCCGGCTGCCGACGGGAGTTCTCCCGCGGCCCTGAGTCGGTGCCCGGCCCGGTCAGGGCGGCCACGCCCTCGGCGGTGACCCAGGAGCGGCCGTCCGGCCCGGTCACCTCCAGACTGGCCCGCGGGTCCCGGCGCAGGTTGGCCGTCTTGGCCAGCCCGTCCCGGGTGGAGATCAGGATGGCGTTCGCGTCCCGGTCGTAGAACGGCATGACGGGGGAGAGCTGCGGGCGGCCGTCCGCCTTGATGGTGGCGAGGACGCCGAGGCGGCTCTGCGCGAGCAGGGCGTACGGGTCGAAAGCAGTGGCGGTCATGGCAGCATCATCGACCTTCACACCGGTGTGAGGGCAAGGTCCGCCACGCGTGTTGGGCAAGGTCCGCCACGCGTGTTGGGCGAGGTCCGCCGGGTGGGCGGGGTGCGGTGCGCCGGGCGTGCTGGGCGGGGCCCGCCGGGCAGGTGGGGCGGGAGGCGGCGCATGATGGCACGGACCGGCGGGCCGGTGCGGAAGGTTCGGGAATCGGCCGTGATGTCCGGCGTGAGCCGCTATGGTCGGTCGCGAAAACGGTGACGGTCCGTCAGTGGATGCGCACCGTCCGAGTCGAGGGGACACCGCACGATGGCACGCGAACGCAAGCCGGTGGAACTGCTGGAGTTCTCCGACGACCTCCACACCGACGACGTCACCCCGCTGCAGGCCTTCCTGGCCGCCCGCATGCGCGAGCTGGTCCGGGCCCAACCCGAGGGCACCGGCGCCCGGTTCGCCGCCGAGCGGCTGGCGGAGATCACCGCCGCCGACTGCGTCTTCCTCTCGGACGTCCTGGTGGCCTGGGAGGAGGTGGTCCTGGAGGGCCGCAACGACGAGCCCGGCTGGACGCAGCGGATGCGCCAGGACGCCATGATCTGGTGGGAGCGGCTGTGCGAGACGGCCGACCGGTTCCGCGACCACCCCGACCACCGCTCCCGCTGGCGGCCACTGCACTTCATGAACCTCGCCCACGCGGAGATCATGGCCGGCCTGACCGACCGGGCGGGCGGCGTGTACGGGGACGGCGCACACCCGTGATCCCGGACGGCCGGGGGCCGTGGCCGCAGGGCCGGCCTGTCGGTGGCGGCTGGTACCGTCCCCGGCATGAGCAATCGTGTGCCCTTCACGGGTGGGGAGAAGGAAAGCCTCCATGCGGCGCTGGACCGGCACCGCGATGTGGTGCTGTGGAAGCTGGAGGGGCTGGACGACGAGCAGCTGCGCCGCCCGATGACGCCCTCCGGGACCAATCTGCTGGGGCTGGTGAAGCACCTCGGCGGGGCCGAACTCGGCTGGTTCCGGGAGACGTTCGGCCGGGAGAGCGGACCGCTGCCGTTCGACATCGACGCCGACGACTCCTCCGACATGCGGGTGGAGCCGCACGAGTCGACGGCGGACGTCCTGGCCTTCTACGCCCGGGCCCGGGCCGGCGCCGACGAGGCGATCCGGGAGCTGGCACTGGACGACCTCGGCACCTCCTGGTCGGGGAACTCCGTCTCGCTGCGCTGGGTGCTGATCCACATGACCACGGAGACGGCCCGGCACACCGGGCACATGGACATCCTGCGCGAGCTGATCGACGGGGGGACGGGCGACCACAACCGGAGCTGACCCCGGACTCCGCCCGGCCCGTCCCGGCGCGGTCCGCTGCTCGCGCTCAGGCCGTCAGCCCGCGGACGGCCCGGGCCAGCGCCCGCGCCGTCCGCCGGACGTCCGCCTCGGTGGTGCGCCAGTTGCTGAACGCGGCGCGCAGGGCGGGCCGCCCCGCGTAGCGGGTGGGGGTGAGGAAGGCCTCGCCCTCCAGCCCGTCGGCGAGTGCGGCCAGCCGCTCCGGGGTCGGGTCGGCCGTCAGCGAGAAGCAGACGACGTTCAGCCGCACCGGGGCGAGCAGTTCCAGGCCCTCGATCCGGGCCACCTCCGCGCCGAGCGCCCGGGCACCGGCGATGCAGCGCTCCACGATCTCCCGGTGCCCGGAGCGGCCGTACGCCCTCAGGGTGAACCAGGCGGCGAGGGCGCGCAGCCGGTGGGAGTTCTCCGGCGTGAGGTGGACCAGGTCCGGGTGCTCGCTCAGAGGACCGAGGTAGGCGGCGGCGTTCTGGAAGACCCGGGCCTGGAGGTCCGGGCGGCGGGTGAACTGCACGGCGCTGTCGTAGGGCACGTTGAGCCACTTGTGCAGGTCGACGCAGACCGAGTCGGCGAGGTCCAGCCCCGCCACCAGCTCCGCGTGCTCCGGCGACAGCGCGGCGAAGGCGCCGAACGCGGCGTCCACGTGCAGCCAGAACCCGTACCGCTCGCGCAGCGCGGCGATCGCGCGCAGGTCGTCGAAGTCGACGGTGTTGACCGTCCCGGCGTTGGCCACCACGACGCACGGCCCCTGAGTCCCGGTCAGCGCCCGCTCCAGCGCGGCCACGTCCACCGCCTCCCGGCCCGGCAGGACAGGCACCGTCCGCAGCGCCGTCCGGCCCAGGCCCAGCACCGACAGCGCCTTGGCGACGCTGGAGTGCGCACTGCCCGACAGCACCCGGACCGGGCCCAGCGCGCCGACCCCGTCCTCGGCGACGTCCACGCCGAGCCGCTCGCCCAGCCACTCGCGGGCGATCGCCAGCCCCACCGTGTTCGACATCGTCGCGCCGCTCACGAAGGTGCCGCGGTGCGCCGCCGAGAGCCCGAACAGCTCGCGCAGCCACCCGACCGTCTCCCGCTCCAGCTGCTGACCGGCCGGATCCAGCGAGGAGTTGGAGTTCTGGTCCACGGCCGAGGTCAGCCAGTCGCCCGCGAGCGCCGCCGGCGTCGCCCCGCCCGTCACGAACCCGAAGTAGCGCGGCCCGGCACTCGCCGACAGCCGCGGCTCCCAGCGCTCGGCGAACTCCGCCAGGGCGGCCCGCACTCCGCCGCCCTCCTCGGCGAGCGGCGCGCCGGCGTTCTCCGCGCCGGACCGTCCGATCGCGGGCCGTTCGTCGAGGGTCTCCAGGAAGGCGAGCGCACGCTGCCGGGTCTCCTCCAGGAGCTCCGGCAACCGGCCGAGATCGGCGGCGAGTTCGGGGTGCATGACGATTCTCCGTTGATCGGCTGGGCGGTGCGCCCGAGGCTAACGGCGGGGTGCGGACGGCGTCCCGGTCCAATCCGGGACGGGTGGCCTGAAACACACGGGGAGGTGGGGGAATTCGCGCGGTTCGGCTCAAAATCACTCCGGCAGTGCATTTTCGGCCGGTCCCTTGACCTCTCCCGATCCGGCGGACGATGATCACCGTGCACCGCGAGCGAGTGAACGTTCCAATGTCGGGCGGATTTTCGATCCGAGACTTCAGGGAGGTGCAGGGCTGTGCGTTCCACCACCGCTCCCGTGACGGCCCCCGTGGCGCCGGGGCGCTTCCCACTCCTTGGCCACCTGCCGCAGCTGGCCGTCCAGCGGGTGGAGTTCCTGCAGTCGGTCAGGGCCCGGGGCGACATCGTCAGGATATTCCTCGGGAATCGTCCGGTGTTCGTCCTGAACTCACCGGAGGCCGTCCACGACGTTCTCCTGAAGCAGAGCAGGAAGTTCGGCAAAGGACTGCTGTTCGACGTCGCGCGGCCATTCATCGGGAACGGCATCATCACCTCCGATCGGGATTTCCACCTCCGCCAACGGCGCGCGCTCCAGCCGGCCTTCCACCGGGACAGCATCGCCGCGAGCGTCGGCACGATGACCGACATCGCCGAGGAGCAGGTGTCGTCCTGGCGCCCGGGCCAGGTGATCGCCATGGACCTGGTGCTGCGCCGGATGATGACGGTCATGCTCGTGTCGACCCTGTTCAGCACCGAACGCCCGGACGGCGCCGCGGCCGTGGCCGAGCTGGGGGAACGCGTCGCCGAGCAGTTGACCACGGTGATGCGCGGGGTCTTCGTGGGCACCGTCCTGCCCGCTCCGATCGCGTCCTCACGCCTGCTGGGGCACCGCAGGTACCTGGCCGCGGCGGCGGCACTGCGCGAACTCGCGGACACCGCCGTCCGGCAGGCTCGCCAGGACCCGGCCGCCGGCGGCGACCTGCTCTCGATCATGTTCGCCGGAACCCCGGGCAACCCGCAGGGAATGACCGACGTGGAGGCCCGCGACGAGCTGCTGTCCCTGCTCATGGCCGGCGCCGAGACCACGTCCACCACCCTGGCCTGGGCGCTCCACGAGATCGGACGGCGCCCGGAGCTCACCGAGCGGATCAGGGCCGAGTGCGACGCCCTGCCCGCCGGCGCCCTGCCCGGCGCGGCGACGCTCCCGTTCACCGAGCGGTTCCTCCGCGAGGTGCTCCGGCTGCACCAGCCCAGCTGGCTGCTGATGCGGCGTGCCCTGGAACCGGTCCGGGTCCGCGGGGTCGACCTCCCGCAGGGCGCCGAGCTGATCTACAGCGCGCTGACGATGCACCGGGACCCGGCCCACTACCCGGACCCGCTGCGGTTCCACCCGGACCGGTGGCTCGACCGCCCCGAGAAGGACCTGCCGCCGGGCGCCTACGTCCCCTTCGCCCTCGGCAACCGGAAGTGCATCGGGGACCACTTCGCGATGACCGAGATGCTGGTCGTCCTGCGCTCGATCGTCTCCCGGTGGCGGCCGCGCCCGGTCGAGGGGCACCGGGTCCGGCCGGTGGTCCACGCCCTGATCCGGCCCAACGCGCTGCCCATGCGCGTCTCACCCTGGCCGGCCGACTGAACCGGCCCCGTCCCGTACGGCCGTGACCCGGCCCCGTCCCGTACGGCCCTGAACCGGCCCCGTCCCCGGAGGTGCGCCACACCATGACAACCACGGCAGAGATCCTCTCCCCGGACCCGGAGGCCCCGGCCCTCGACGAGCTCCCCTTCCCCCGCCGGATCAGCCCGGACTTCCGGGCCGCCCACGACCGCCACCTCGCCTGGCCGCGCTCCTTCGGCTTCCTGTCCACGGAAGCGGAGCGGGCCCACCACCTCAAGGGCCAGTTCCCGCTGATCGCGGCCATGTTCTATCCGAACGCGACCGGGAGCGAACTGGACATCGGCGTCGACCAGCAGAGCTGGTACTTCCTGTTCGACGACGCGCTCGACGAACAGTGGGGCGGCTCGCCCGAGCGGGTCCGCCACCTCGTCGGACTCGTCCAGGAGGGCGTCACCGGCCAGGCGTCCCCGCTGCCGCCGGCCGCTGCCTTCGCCGACATGCGACGACGCAGCTGCCACGGCATGCCCGAGGACTGGATCCGGCGCTCGGCGGCCCACTGGTCCTCCTACCTCGACCACCACGTCCACGAGGCGAGCAGCCGGCAGTCCGGTGCGCCCATGCCGCTGAGCACCTACCTGCGGGTCCGGCGCCACACCATCGGGGTGGCACCGGTCATCGACCTCGCCGAGCGGCTGTCCTCCTGCGTCCTGCCCGACCACCTGTACGCGCTGCCGCACCTGTCCGTCATGCGCGAGATGACGAAGACCTTCATCATCTGCGACAACGACATCGTCTCCCTGGAGAAGGACGCGGCCCTGGGGGAGCAGAACAACCTGGTGCTCTGCCTGGAGCGGGACCACGGGCTCTCCCGGCCGCAGGCGGTCGACCGGGCGCTGCGCCGCCGCGCCGAAGCCCTGGAGCTGTTCACCGGCGCCCACCGGGCCCTGCTCGGCAGCACGGCGACGGGCCACCTCGACCCGGCCGAACGCGACCTGCTGCAGCGCTACTGCACCGAGGCGCTGCAGACCACCATCCGCGGCGCGTACGACTGGCACCACGCCTCCACCCGGTACCACGGGTAGGCCGCCGCCTCCCGCCTCCCGCCTCCCCGCCGCTCGCCTCCCGTCGTACGACCGCGCCCCCGGACCGATCCAGCTGAGGAGCCCGCACCATGCCCGACCACCGCTCGGCGTCCTTCGTCGCCTCCGAACGGGACCGGACCTGCCCGTTCGACCCGTCGCCGGACCTCCGCCGGATGCGCGAGGCGGACGGCCTGCCGCGGCTGCGCGTGACCCACCCGGTGCGCGGCGAGATCGACGCCGTCGTCATCACCGGGTACGGCGACGTCCGGGCCGCCTTCGCGGACGAGCGCCTGGTGACGGGCAACGGCATCGACCCGTCGCTGCCGCGCACCCTGTTCAACCACCCGGGCTTCCTGCCCGCCTACAGCGGCGAGGAGCACAGCCGTCTGCGCCGGATGCTCACCGGCAGCTTCACCGTCCACCGGGTCGAGCGGCTGCGGCCCGCGATAGAGACGATCGTCTCCGAGCACCTCGACGCGATGGCGGAGCAGGGCCCGGTCGTCGACCTGGTCGAGGCCTTCGCCCTGCCCATCCCCTCGCTGGCGATCTGCGAACTGCTCGACGTCCCGTACGGGACCAGGGCGATGTTCCAGCGCTGCTCCCGGGTGATCATGGACGGAACCGCCGACGCCGGTCAACTGATCGCCGCCTCGGCCGAGTTGAACGCGGCCATGGCGGACATCGTGGCCCGCAACCGGGCCACCCCCGGGGACGGCGTGCTGGGCGCGGTGGTGCGGCAGCACGGTGCGGAGCTCACCGACGAGGAGCTCATCGGCTTCGGCACCACCCTCCTGGTCGGCGGACACGAGACCACCGCGACCCAGCTCGCCCTGAGCGTGCTGGCGCTGCTCCGCCACCCGGAGCAGCTCGCCGTCCTTCGTGACGACCCCGGGGCGACCGGCCCGGCGGTGGAGGAACTGCTGCGCCATCTCGCCATCCCCGCACCGCTCCTGCGCACCGCCGTGACCGGCGTCGAGGTCAACGGCCACCGGATCGCCGAGGGCGAGCACGTCCTGCTCTCCCCGCTGACCGCGAACCGCGACCCCGAACTCGTCCCCGAGCGACCGGACGACCTCGACCTGCGCCGCCGTCCGGTCGCCCAGCTGTCCTTCGGCTTCGGCGCCCACCAGTGCCTCGGCCAGCAACTGGCCCGGCTGGAACTGAAGGTGGCCCTGCCGGCCCTGCTGCGGCGCTTCCCGACCCTGCGGCTCGCCGTCCCCGAGGCCGAGCTCCGCTTCCGCGAGGGGTCGACGGTCTACGGCGTCGAGGCGCTCCCGGTCACCTGGTGACGGGGGCCCGCAGGGCCGGCGCCCTTCAGCGGGGGAGCCCCGCGCGGGGGAGCTCCGCGCGGCGGACGGCGGGAGAGGCGAGGGCGAGCGCGGCGCCGAGGCAGGAGAGGGCCCCGCAGCCGACGAGGACCGGGGCGGTGCCCCAGGCCCCGACGGCGGCGCCGACCAGCGGGTAGGCGAGCGGGGCGAGGCCGACCATCGTGAGCATGGTGACGGAAGTGACCCGGCCCAGGTAGGCGGGGTCGGCGGACGTCTGGATGAGGGTGCTGTCCAGGCTCCCGAAGACGCCCGCGCTCAGACCGACCAGGGCGGCGAGGACGGCGGCGGCCCACAGCTGCGGCACGAGCGCCATGGCCGCCGCACCGGTGCTGCCCGCCAGCAGGGTGCCCGCCATGGTCAGGCCGGCCCGGGGGAGCCGACCGGCGACGGCAAGCAGCGCGGCACTGGCGGCGGCCCCGGCACCGAAGCAGCCGACGATCCAGCCGTAGCCGGACGGGCCCCAGCCGCGCTCGGCGTTGAGCAGCACCATGCCGACGTTGAGGGTGCCGGCGAGGCCGAGTTCGCAGACCGCCCCGGCCAGGACCAGCGGGCCGATCAGGCGGTGGCGGCGGATGTAGCGCAGCCCGTCGAGGAGTTCGACGCGTGCGGTGCCGGGCCGGGGCGGTGTGCCGGCCCCGGACGGGGTGTCACCCGGAGGGGCTTCGAGCGGACTGATCCGGACGGAGAGCAGGAGCGGCAGGGAGAGCGCGAAGAGCAGACCGGCGACGGCGAAGGCGGCGGCCGGGCCGCCCAGGCCCATGGCCAGGCCGCCGAGCGGCGGTCCGGCGATCTGGGCGAGGCGCATCGACAGCGAGCGCAGGCCGGTGACCCGGGCCAGCTGGTCCGGGCCGGTGATCCGGGGCGGGAGGGCGCCGACGGCGGGGACAAACAGGGCGTCCACGGCGCCGAAGACGAGCGCCACCGCGACCAGCAGCCAGAGCGCGGGCGCGGTCAGGGCGATGCCGGCGGCCACCGCGAGGATGAGCAGGCAGCGCACGGCGTCGCTGCCGAGGACCACCCGGCGCGGGTCGAGCCGGTCGGCCAGGACCCCGCCGCCGAGCATGAGCAGGGCGCGCGGGGCGGCGCCCGCGGCCATGACCAGGCCGATCTCGGTGGGGCCGGCGGAGCGCTGGGCGGACCAGGCGAGGGCCGCGAAGTAGACGCTGTCGCCGATCAGGGAGGCGGTGTAGGCGGCGAGCCAGCGCAGCACGTTGCCGTCGCGGTGGGCGGGCGGCGCGGCGATCCGGTTCGGGAGGGTCGGTTCAGCGAGGACCATCGGGGACTCCGGCGGTCGGGGACACGGCGGCGCCGGTGTCGGGGGCGGAAGGTGTCCGGGGCGGAAGGTGTCCGGGGCGGAAGGGGAACCCGTACAGGTGGACGGACACGTGCTCGCGGCCCGCGGTGTCGCCGGCCGCCCCGGCGGCCTTGCCGCGTTCCCGCCAGCGCCGCGCGATGGCCTGCAACTCCTCTTCCATCTCGGCGAGTTCGGCGGCCGTGAGGTCGAGCAGCCACTCAGAGGTGAAGGCCGCATCGGTCCACTCCTTGCCCCAGGCGGCGCTCTGGTCGAGGTAAGCGCGGTACTGGGCGGAGCGGGAGTCGACCAGGCCCTTGGTCACCGCGTTGACGACGGCCGCGCCCTCGGGCGTGCCGGCGAGGTCGGACTCGCGGAAGCCCCAGCCCTCCTCGGAGGCGACCTCCCACCACCGCTCCCGGCCGTCGGCGCTGCGGGCGCTCGCCGCGGTGACGAAGCCCTGCTCGGCGAGCTTGCGCAGGTGGTAGCTGACCAGCGACGGAGCCTGGTCGACCTGCTCGGCGAGCTGCGAGGCGGTCGCGCTCCCGGCGGCGAAGAGCAGGCGGTAGAGCTGCATCCGCAGCGGGTTGGTGAAGGCCTTCAGGCGGGACAGGTCGGTGATCCGGTCGGGCCGGGGCTTCTCAGGCATGCGTCGACGATAGATCTGAAGGAAAAATTGCGCAATAAAAATTTCAGATCTTCATGTCGGATCGTCAGGACGCCTGCGGCCGGACACGCTTGCCGGCCACAGGACTCGCTGCGTGGCTACCGACTGGCCCAGGGCTACGCCAGGCGCGCCGCGGCCAGGGAGAGGGCGCGGTCGAGCGCCGCCTCGGCGTCGCAGGGGACGTCGGGCTGGACGCCGATGCCCTCCCAGTTGGTGCCCGAGACCGGGTTGACCGCGCGGGCGAAGGGCACGCTCAGCTCCAGGTGCGGGTGCACCGTCCAGCCCTCGCGCGGGTGGGCGCCGCCGCGGGTGACCTCCCCGACGACCTCGGCGCGCCCGAGCTGCTGCAGGTCGTAGGCGAGCTCCTCGCCCCCGGAGAAGGTGTCCGCGCTCGTCAGCACGTAGATCGGCTTGCTGCCGCCGAAGCGGGTGCCGGGGACGAAGGGGGGCGTCCAGGACTGTGCGCCCACCTCGTCCTTCCGCGAGAACATGGTGTTCAGGTGGGTGCGGCCGTCGAGCAGGTAGGCGCAGACGAAGGCGACCGTGTTCGGGTCGCCACCGGTGTTGCGGCGCAGGTCCAGGATGAGGGCGCGGGCGGGGGCCACCAGGGAGAGCGCCGCGGTCAGCGGCGGTGCCGCCCAGTCCAGCGGGAACAGCTTGGGTCCGATCTCCAGGACCGCGACGCCGTGGTCGAGGAGTTCCACGCGGGGAACGCCGTTCAGGAAGGTGTCGAACTCCCTGCGCACCATGGCGAGTACCGCCGCACCCGGCTCCGGCGGCACCGGCACGGCGTGGTACTTGAGGCCCAGGTGCAGGTCGCCGTTGACGGACCGCAGGTCCGCGGTGACCGCTTCGGACAACTCCTGGGCGGATTCGGTCCGGTAGGCGCCCTCGGCGCTCCGTCGCCTCAGCAGGTCCGCCAGTTGCCGGGCGACGTCGGGGAAGACGTAGTTCTCGCAGACCAGGTCGGCTATCGACTCGACGACGGTGAAGGTGTCCAGGGCGGACGGCGATGTGGTGGAGGTCATGGAGAGGCAGTAGACCAGCGACTTGCCAAAGCGTCAAACGTACTTAACGCTTGATCAGGTGAGTCACCGACCGGACGAGACCGTCCAGCGGATCAGTGCGCCGCTGCAGCACGCCGCGCTCGCCCACCCCCTGCGCCAACGCCTGCTCTTCGCCCTGAGCAGCCGTCCGTCGACGATCAGCCGGCTCGCCGCGCAGCTCGGGGTGAACAAGGGCAGCGTCTCGCACCACCTCAGGGTGCTGGGCGAGGCGGGGCTGGTCCAGGACGCGGGAACGCGACGGGTGCGCGGCGGCACCGAGAAGTACTACCGGCGGACCGCCGATCGCTTCTTCGTCGCCGAACCGCAGGCAGAGGGTACGGCCGCGCTGTTCGGCGCCGTCGCCCAGGAGTTGGACCGCTCGCCCGTCGACCACCTCCTGGCACTGCGCCACCTCCGGCTCAGCCCGGCCAAGGCGGCGCGGCTCGTCGAGGCGCTGGCCGGACTGGTCGACGAGACGGAGGAGGACGCGGAGGGCGAGCCGGTGTACGGCCTCCTGGTGACGCTCTACCAGCAGGTCGGGGCGTAGGGGCGGCCTGCTCCGCCAGGAGGGTCGAGGGGGCCGGGGGCGGTCAGCGCAGGGTGACCTCGCGGGGGCCGTTGAACGGGGCCAGGGACAGGACCGTCTTCGGGGTGCGCAGGGCGTCGTGCTCGGCGAAGAGGCGGCGGACGGCGTGGACGTCGACCGGACCGACGGTCAGATGGGCCACCTCGTCGTACGGGGCGTGGGGCGTGTTGGTGGAGTCGGTGCCCCAGGTGTCCCAGAGCAGCGTCTCGACCTTGTTCAGGGCCGCGAGGTCGAGCCGGGTGGAGTGGGCGACGAACCACGCGCCGTTGAGCGGGCCCTCCTCGGGCGGGTGGACGCCGAAGGAACCGGCGGCCGCCCGGTCGGAGCGGATCGTGCGCCAGGCCCGGCCGGCGACCAGGAAGCGGTCGCGCGGGACGTCCATCGGGTCGAAGTCCACCCGCCAGGCGGCGGCGACCTTCGGGTCGGCCAGCTGCGGGTCGGCGAGCAGCCAGCCCCGCCGGTCGTCCCAGTACTCGGTGGCCACGTGGTCGCAGTGGAAGCCGTCCGGGCCGAGGTAGCCGGCGAAGCCGCAGCGCAACCGGGCCGGGATGCCGACGTGGCGCAGGAAGGAGCAGTGCAGCAGCGCCAGGTCCCGGCAGACGCCGACGAAGCGGTCGGCGGGCGCCCGGGGATGGCTGAGCGGGGCCGGGTCGCGGTCGGTGATCAGGTGCAGGATGTCGTCGAGGTAGCGGGTCTCGGCGTCGTGGTGGAGCCGGTTCGCCGGGATGGGGTGGTGGAACAGCCAGCCTTCGAGGCGATGGATGATCAGGTTCCTGGCGATCCGGGCGAGTCGGCGGGGGTCCTTGGGGAGATCGGCGTAGCGGGGGAGGTGGGCGCCGGGGTCGGAGAAGACGCTCTGTCCGAGGTAGAACGCGGGGAAGTCGGCGGAGGGCACGGGGAGCTCCCATGGGGCTTCGGCCGCATGATCGATGGCTGGGCCGCTGGTGCTCACCGTGGCAAATTTCGGGGGCGATTGTCCAGAAGAGCCCGATGGGCAGGGGTGGTTCGGCAGATCGGTGTCGTTTCGCGGGTGGGGGTCGTCCGGTGGGAGGGCGTGGTCGGGTCGATCGGGACGCTTCGGCGGGTCGGGCGGTTCAGTCGGGCGGGCGGTTAGCAGGTCAGGCGGGTCGGGCGGGTCAGGCGGGCGGTCGGCGGACCGGGGTGGGGACGGCGCCGCCGTCGAGGTACTCGACCCGGACGCCGGGCAGGGTGCGGGACCACGCCCTGGCGAGCGGGGCGAGCCGGGCGGCGGAGAGCGGCGCGGGGCCGAGGCCGATCGGGAGGTGGGCGCGGCCGTCGGCCGTCCGGTACGGGTGGGGCCAGGCGTGCAGCCGGGTGGCCCCCGCGTCCTCCAGGGCGGCCAGCAGGGCGCGGATGCGGCCCCGGACGAGGCCGAGTGACTCCTCGTCGGTGCCGACCACGGCCCAGGCGGCGTGCCGGCGGTGCAGCGGGGGAGCGGCGAGCAGGGCGGGCCACGGGTTTCCGGCGGCCGTCCAGGTCTGATCGGCGGCTTCCCCGGCCTCGCTGGCTTCCCGGGCCTTGGCGGCTTCCCCGGCGTCGGTGGCTTCCCCGGTCTCAGCGGCCTCGGTGGCCAGTTCCCAGGCGCGGTAGAGCTCCTCGCTGAGCAGATCGCGGGTGTCGGCGCCGACCTGGGTGGTGCAGCTGCGGACCGGGGCGGAGGGGGTGAGGACGGTGAGCGGGCCCGGGGAGGCCGGCAGCGGGTCGCCGGTGAGGGCGACGGGCCGGCGCCAGTCCCAGCCCGCCCAGGTCCCGGTGAAGCGCCGGAAGAGCTCCTCCTCGGGACTGCCGGTGGCCTCCAGGACCGTCCGGGCGGCCAGCACCGACCAGGCGAGCGAGGGGAGTTGGCCGAACGGCGCGGAGTCCAGGCCGCGCGCCCGGGCCCAGGCCTTGACCTGGCGGGCCAGCCGGACGAAGCGGCCGTGCCGGTCGCCGAGCGCCGTCAGGATCGCCTCGGCGTCCGTGACCGCGCTCAGCGCGACGGCCTCGGCCTCGCCCAGCTCCGCACGGCGCTCGACGGCCCGGGCCGGGTCGAGATCGCCGGTGAAGACCACCACGAGGTCCACCGCCAGGCCGTCGGCGGTCAGCCGCAGCCCCGGCACCCGGGCGCCGCGCACCTCGCGCAGCCCGCGGGCCCCCGGCAGCGCGGCCGCCACCCGGGCGCGGACGGCGGGCAGATCGGCGGGGCCGGGCAGCGCCGCCACCAGGTCCAGGTCGGCCCCGTCCAGCTGGCAGCCGAGCCGCCGGGAGCCGACGGTGTGCACCACGCCCTCGGGCAGGGCCGCCGCGATGCGCCGGGCCAACGCCCGGGCGGTGGAGGTGCGTTGAGGCGGCTCCGGGGACGGTGAGGCGATCGGCTGCTCGGGCACCGGCCGCACCTCGCCCGTCCCCAGCGAGACCACCGCGCGCGGCCGCATCGGCTCGGCGCCCCGGCGGGAGAGCACCACCAGCTCGCCGACCCGGGCGGAGGCCCCGGGGAGCCGGGCCGCGCAGTCGGCGGCCACCGGCTGGGGGTCGTCGCTGCGCCCGAGGGTCAGGTGCGGGGTGAAGCCCTCCGCCCGGCCGCGGCACCGCGGGAAGCGCCGCTCCAGCGCGTGCCGCAGTGCCGCCCAGGGCGCGGGGGAGCCGGCGGCCGGGTCCAGCCAGACGGTGGCGTCCTCGCGGTGCCCGAAGGTGTGCACGCCCTCCAGTCGCGCGGTGAACGGTGCCGTCTCGGCGGCGGCCGCACCGAGCAGCGGCAGGGCGCGGTCGAACTCGGACTCCGGGACGAAGCCGAACAGCAGGTTGACGTGCGGGGGCCAGCGGCGCAGCTGCGGGTCGTAGGCCTCGCGCAGGCGCTGGATCGGCGGCCACAGCTCCTCGGGCGGCAGCCAGGCGACGGCGGTGCGGGCGGTGGGTGCGGCGTCGAGGACGTCCGGCGGGCCGTCGTCCCGGTCCTCGCCGTCGAGCGCGAGGTCCACGGCCACGCCGTAGTGGTCGGAGGGGAGGAGCCCGTCCCCGGCCGGACGGTCGCCGAGCAGGACGGCCGCGGTGGCGCGGGTGCCGTCGGCGCGGTGCAGGACGCGGTCCAGGCGGCCCGGGCGGCCGGTCAGCGAGGAGACCGCGGCGAGCGGGTTGGCCGTCGGGTCGAAGGTGGGGGTGTCGTCGGCCGGTCCGTGCACCTGGGTCCAGGCGTCCAGCAGGCCGAGCGCGGCGGCGGGGCCGGCCGGGCCGGAGCGGCCGTCGTTGAAGTCCCCGAGCAGCAGCAGTTCGCCCTCGACGCCGGCCAATCCCTCGGCCAGTCGGGAGAGTTCGGCCTGGCGGCGGGCGGCGCCGTCCGGCGAGTGGTCGCTGCTGAGGTGGACGGCGGCGACGGTCAGCGGCGTGCCGCCGGTCCGTACCGAGAGGGCGGCGACGGCCTTGTGCGGGCCCAGCGCGTGCCGCCCGGCCGTGGCCACCGGCAGCCGGCTGAGCAGCAGCAGGCCGTGGTCGTCGACGTCGGGCCCGAGCGGGTCGGCGCCCAGGGTGTACCCGGCGCGGATCCAGGGGGCGGCCAGCAGCAGGGCGACCAGGGCGGGCTCGACCTCCTGGAGGGCGATGACGTCGGCGTCGGCGGCCTCCAGGGCGGCGAGCAGCAGGGGGCGGCGGCGGGCGGTGGCGATCCGGTCGGCGTCGTAGCGGTCCCACAGGGTGTTCCAGGTGGCCACGCGCAGGCCGGTGGCCGCCGGGACGTCCGTGGCCGCCGGGACGCCGGTGGCCACCCGGGTGCCCGGGCCGGCCTCGGTGGGCCGCCAGCCGCCGCCCGGATGCCAGGCGTGCGGGACGGTCGCGGTGAAGAAGGGCGAGGGCAGCAGGGGCGGGTCGGTGCGGTGCCCGGCCTCGGTGGAGTCGAGCAGGTCCACGCCCGAGGCGCGGTCCCAGACCCGTACGCCGTCGGCCTCGACCCAGTGCACCCGGTGCCAGGGGATCTCGCCCGAGGCGGCGAAGGCCTCCAGCGGGACGCGCTTCGTGCGGTTGTCGCGCTGGCGCACGCCCAGCGTGAACCGGGCCGGGTCGAAGCGGGCGTCCCAGCGGATGCGCTGGCAGACCTGTTCGATGGGGCGCATCACTCCTCCTCCTCGTCGAGGGTGCCCGCCGTGTCCTCCACGATGCCACCGGGGCCCACGTACCAGGTGCGGTGCGCCTGGCCGGGGTAGGGCGGTCCGAAGCGGTGCAGCTGCGCGGTGAGCACCGCTTCGGGCACCGGGTGCGGGCGGACGGCGTTGCGGCGCACCAGCTCGTCCTCGCCGACCGCCAGGACCACCTGGGTGATCAGGGCGTCGCGGCGCTGGGCGACGGCGTGGACGTGGGAGCGCTGCTGGCGGTTGAGCGAGGTGGCGTCCCAGACCGCGGTGGCCGCCTCGCCGTCGCCCGGGGCGCACAGGGCGGCGTCCAGCCGGGCCAGCCCCTCGCGCAGCACCTCGGCGTTGTCGCGCTGGTCGGCGCGCGAGCCCCGGGCGGCGCGCAGGTCGTCCAGCGAGATCCGGGCGGTCACGCCGGTGAGCCCGGCGGCGAAGCTGCTCTTGCCGCTGCCGGAGGGGCCGCACAGGTGGACCAGCCGGGGGAAGCGGCCGTCGCGCCAGCGCCAGGTGGCCGCCACGGCCTCCTCGGCGGTGGCGATCCGGCCGAGGGCGTACGCCTCGCGGGCCTGGGCCCAGCAGCGGTCGGCGGCGTCGCGGTCCAGACCGGCCAGCGCCTCGCGCAGCCCGGCCCGCAACCGGGCGAGCGGCGCCCCGTCGAGCAGCCCGGCGTCCTCGGCGTGCAGCGCGGACCAGGCGACCTGCTCGCGCTCCGCCCGTCCGGGGGCGGCGGTCGCGGCGACGGCGTGCAGCACCCCGAGGTCGGCGGCGGCCGAGAGCCGGACCAGCCCGGCGCGGCGCTCCCCGTCCGGGTACGGCTGGTGGAGGGCCGGGTGCAGCCCGACCAGGTCGGCGACCCGCCGGGCCAGCGGCAGGCCGAGCGGCCCGGCGAGCCGCGGCGCCAGCGACTGCCGGCGGGCGGTGCGCAGCGCGGTGGCGAGAACACCGGCCAGCCGGGCGTCCCCGCCCCGGCCCAGTTCGTCCAGTCGGGCCGAAACATCGGCCAACTCCTCGGGCGGGCAGGTGAGTTCGGGAAGGTCCAGGGCGGCCGCGAGGGCGGTCGGTTCGGGCAGCGCGCCGGAGCGCACGGCCCAGAGCGCGGCACCCGGGCCGAGCCCGTTCTCCACCACGGCGGCGTGCATCCAGTGGGTGTCGGTGCGCACGTGCCGCGGGCGGACCCACTTGGCGACCCGCTCGCCGAACTCGGCCCGGGAGAAGCCCCGGACCGTCCGCACCACGTACCCCTCCTGCCGGTCGAGGTCCAACCGCAGGGCGCGCAGGGCCCGTTCGTCGTAGCGGCCGCGCCACAGCACCCGCGGGGCGGGGACGCCGAGGCGGCGCAGGAAGCGGACGGTGTCGTCCCAGTCCAGGCAGTGGTCGCGGCCGTCGTCCCGGCTGTCGTTCCGGCCGTCGTCGTGGCTGTCGTTCCTGCCGTCGCGTTCGCCGCCCGTCCAGACCGAGAAGCCGTAGAACCAGCTCTCCAGGTCGGTGTACGGGATCGAATGCCGGGCGAACAGGTTCTCGCCGCAGATCCGCCAGCCCTCCGGGATGCGCGGGGCGATCCGGCCCTGGAGGCCCTTCACCCAGGCGCGGGAGGGGTGGTGCGCGGAGTCCAGCGAGCGGGCGTGCAGGCCGTCGCGGTAGAGCGTGGTGTTCTCGCCGTCGAGCTTCTCGGTGACGACGATCTCGGCGCCGGCCAGCGCGGACAGGTCCCCGGTCCGTACGTCGTCCGCCGCGGCGCCCGGTGACCAGGGCAGATGCGGCGTCCGGGGGTAGTGCACACGCATGTCCTGCTCCCTGGGCGTTCTTGATCCGGCCGACACTGTAGGAGCCGCCGCCGAGCCCGGGCCACCGATTAAACGGCGGTCCCCGGGTGCCGAAGGACCTGGGCCGACACGCGGGCAGGAACGTCCCTGCACCACCGGACCGCGCCACCGGGGTCCAATGACGCGATCCGACACAACGTCAACAGGGGAGGCCGAGCGGTGGAGACGAGGACGAAGGACGAGGACCCGGTCCGGGTGCTGGACGTGACGAGCGCCGACTACCGCCGGGCGTTCGAACTGTTCCTCGCCGGAACGGACGAGAAGCCGATCACCCACGACCGGCTGGGCGAGATCGTGGCCACCCTGCCGCACCGCCGGGTCCTGCTCGACCTCGGCGCGGGCGACGGCCGCACCACCGCCTACCTGAGCCGCTCCTTCGACCGCACGATCGCGGTGGAACCCAGCGCCGCGATGCGCGAGAAGCTCGCCGTGGCCTGCCCCGACGCCCTGGTCCTCCCGGACCCGCTCGACCGGGCCGACCCGCCCGAGCGGGCCGACCTCGTCCACCTCTCCCACGTGCTCTACTACGTGCCCGAGGCGGACTGGCTCCGTACCCTCAACCGCGCCCTGGACTGGACGGCCCCCGGCGGCACCCTCCTGGTCGTGCTGCAGAACCCGGAGAGCCCCTGCATGCGGATGGCCGCGCACTTCACCGGTGCCCGCTACGACCTCCGCCCGCTCGCCGACCGCCTGCGCGAGCTCCACCCCGAGCACGGCTACGCCCTCGAAACCCTCGACCTCCACTACCGCGCGCCCGACCTCACCGCGGCCGTGGACGTCGCCGAGTTCATGGTCAACGTCGCCGACCTGGCCACCCTCGACCCCCGCCCCTCCCGCACGGCCCTGGCCGCCTACGTCCAGGACCACTTCGCCCTCCCCGCCGGCGGCTTCGCCATCGGCCACACCCAGGACATGCTCATCATCCGCCGCGCCGCCCGGTCCTGAGCCGAGCCTCCGGGGCCCGCTGGGGGACCGTAGGCGGCAGCGGCCCCTCCGCCGCAGCCGCCCCCGTCCACCACCTCGGCGCACCCGCCCGTTCCAGCGGCCGGGCGGCGTGTCGTCAGGCGACCGGCCCAACCGCGCGCGCGTCCGCCCGGCCGACCTGGTGAGCTGTGCCGGGAGTCCGCGACCCGACCGGCCTCCCCGACGGACCGAGGGAGGACCCCGTGCCGGACACGCCGACGTCGTACGCCGACCTGCGCGCCCTGGTGATCAACTGCACGCTCAAGCGCTCCCCGGAGCGCAGCCACACCCAGGGCCTGATCGACGTCAGCACCGGCATCCTGGAACGCCAGGGCGTCGCGGTCGACGTCCTGCGGGCGGTGGACATCGACATCGCCACGGGCGTCTGGCCGGACATGACCGAGCACGGCTGGGAGACCGACGAGTGGCCGGTGATCTACTCCCAGGTGATGGCCGCCGACATCCTCACGCTGGCCGGGCCCGTCTGGCTGGGCGACAACTCCTCCGTCATGAAGAAGGTGATCGAGCGGCTCTACGCCTGCTCGTCGATCCTCAACTCCGAGGGCCAGTACGCCTACTACGGCCGGGTCGGCGGCTGCCTGATCACCGGCAACGAGGACGGCGCCAAGCACTGCGCGATGAACGTCCTCTACAGCCTCCAGCACCTGGGCTACACCGTCCCGCCCCAGGCCGACGCCGGCTGGGTCGGCGAGGCGGGCCCCGGCCCGTCCTACCTGGACGAGGGCTCCGGTGGCCCGGAGAACGACTTCACCAACCGCAACACCACCTTCATGACCTGGAACCAGCTCCACCTGGCCCGCATCCTCAAGGACGCCGGCGGCATCCCCGCCCACGGCAACCAGCGCTCCGAGTGGGACGCCGGCTGCCGCTTCGACTTCGAGAACCCCGAGCACCGCTGAGCCGTCGGCCGTCCGCGTGAGGGGGCTGGCACGGCCGGCAGTGGATGTTCGTCATCGAGGGCCTTCCCTGCGTTCTCCTGGCCTTCGTCGTCCTCAAGTACCTCCCGGACGGCCCGGCCACGGCCCGTGGCCGACCGCCAAGGAGGCGGCGCTGGTCGGCGAGGCGGCGACTCGCGAGCAGCAGGACGGTGCCAAGGCCGCCGGGACCAGCTGCGGTTCCCTGCTGACGGTGCTGCGCGACAAGCAGATGCCCATCGCGATCTTCGCCGACTGGATGCATCAGGTGGCGCTCTACTCCGTCGTCCACTTCCTGCCCGGCATGACCGGTGGCTTCGTCGGCTCCTACGACATGGGCTGGGCCGAGGAGAGCACCGGCAACCACCTGGCCGGCCTGTGGATCTCCGTCGTGCTGCCGGCCCTCGGCGCGGCGGCCGCCACCAGCCTGCGGTTCTCGCCCGAGGACGAACGGGGCAACGAGAGCTGACCCCTTTCCCGGGCCGGTCGACCGGCCCGGGAACCGGCCCCGCAGCCGGTCGCGCCGGGGGCACGGACGGTAGGTGGCGCCGGCGCCGGCTCCGCCGACCGGCACCCCCGGCGACGGCCGGGCCGAGGCCCGCACCGGCCCGGAGGTCCCGGCGGTGAAACCGGCGAACGATCAGGCCACCACCGGCCGCCCTGCACCGCGCCCGCTTCGCACTTGCGGGCCGGCCTGCCGCCAGGCCCTCTCTCGCGGATCGCCCTCGGACCCATGTCCGGGGCATCGGCCGATCCCGGCCCCGACGAGACCGATCCGTCAGGAACCGGCTCGATCAGGTGATCCGGCAGCGAACTCCTCAGTGTCTCCCCTGATCGGGGCGGCCACCGAAGTCATGACACCCCGTGGTGCGGCGGTGGCCGGTCAGGAGCTGATCACCTCCAGGACGGGATGGAAGGCGGTGTGGCTGCGGGCGTCGAGGTTGACGGCGAGGCCGACGGTGGCGAGGGGCTGGAAGAGGGCCAGGGCGAGGGAGGGGTTGCCCGGGGTGACGGCGGAGGTGACGTCGAGGGGGATCCAGTCGGGAGTGGTGGAGATCCGGCCGGTGCCGAGGGGTTGGGCCAGGGCGGGGGCGTTGGCCCAGGTGACGGCGAGTTCGGTCCAGGCGGTGGGGGCGGTGGTGAAGGCCTGGAGGGTGGCGAGGGTGCCGCCGGAGTCGGCGACCGCGCCGTGGACCCAGAGGACGGCGCGGCGGACGGTGCCGGGGACGGCGGTGGTGTCGAAGGTGAAGAGGGCGCGGCGGCTGAAGCCGCTGTCGGTGGTGCCGGTGTTCTTGACCGTCAGGGTGGTGGCGGTGCCGTAGTTGGTGGTGGCGTAGGAGCCGTCGCGGACGAAGCTGTCCTGAGTGGGGTCGAGCAGGCTCGCGGTGGCGGTCGCCGGGGCACCGGAGGCGGTGGTGAGGGTGATGGTGCGGCCGGCGCCCCGGGTGCCGCCGAGTTCCACCAGGAGGGTGATCGTGCCCTCGGTGGAGAGCACGCTGACGCCTTCGGCGGCCGCGGTGGGGCGGCCCGTGCCGGCGAGGGTGACCGTGACGGTGGCGGCCCGGCGGGACGGGTCGGCGACGGTGACGGTGCGGGTGCTGCCGGTGTCGCGGACCAGCACCGAGCAGGGGGCGGAGGCGGTGAGCGGCCCGGCCGTGCCGGCGGCGAAGAAGTTGGCGGCCGTCACACCCGAGGCGGAGTCGGATATCGCCTGGACCGTACGGGAGTTGGCGAGGGTGGTGACTGTGGGGGCGGCCGCCCGGGCCGCGGTGGCCGCGGCGGTCGCGCCGGGCAGCAGCTGGTACTCGTACCCGGCGTCGGTGGGGTCGGTGCCGTGGTCGAACCAGAGGGTGAGGTAGCGGCGGGTGAGCTGCTCCTTGGAGCCGTTGGTGTTGATGTCGTGCCAGCTGCCGGTGCGGGCCTCGCGCTTCGCCTGGAGGGTGGTGCCGGCGGGCAGGACGTAGCCGCCGAAGCCCGCGACGGCGACGGCGCGGGCGCCGTCGAAGCGCTGGGACCAGCCGAGGGTGGTGGGCTGGGCGGCGCCGTCCACGGTGAGGGCGTGGGTGCCTGCGGGGCCGAGGTTGCGGTTGTCGACGACGGTCTCCACCGGGGTGCCGTCGGTGCAGCCGATGCCCGCGCCGAGACAGACCACCGAATCGTCCAGCAGGAACCAGGACTTGCGTCCGGTCAGGGTGGAGGAGAGGCCGCGCAGGTCCTGGCCGACGGCGGCGTAGGTGCCGTCGGTGGCGCCGCCGGCCCAGGTGGAGTCCGGGCGGGGTGCGCCCCAGGCGCCGCCGGCAGCGTCGGCGAGCGGCTTGGCGGAGACGGTGGTGCCGGGCAGGCGGTACGGGTCCACGGTGGGCCAGAAGGCGTCCGAGTACTGGCCGTTGCCGGAGGTGGCACCCCACCAGGAGAGCATGCCGTTGTTGGTGTGCCAGCCGCGCAGGTGCTCGCCGTTGCCGGTCTCGTAGAAGGTGGTGCGGGCGGAGCAGAGGCTGAGCGAGGCGGCCCAGCCGGAGCGGCGGACCACGGCGCGGTCCATCGCGAACACCCGGGCGCCGAGCGGCTCGGGGGAGGCGGCGGTGGCGGAGTTCAGGAGCGCCTGGGCGCGGGCGAGCTCGGGGACGTCGAGGTAGGCGTTGGAGAGGTAGGGGAGGTAGTAGTCACGGGTGAGCCAGCCCTTCACGGCGGAGCGCCAGGCGGCGGACTGGGCGGCCGGGGCGGCACCGGAGTCGGCGAGGCGGAGGATGTGGCCGATCAGGGTGTGGCCCCGGGTGTGGTCGTCCTGCTGGAGCTGGAACTGGTCGCCGCTCTGGCGGCCCCGGCTGACGGCCCGCCCGCTGACGGAGTCCATCACCAGGCCGTTGTAGAGGAAGGGCGCGTAGGCGTCGGTGACGGCGTCGAAGACGTTCTGCCGGGACGGGTCGGAGATCTGCCAGGCGGAACCGGCCAACAGGGCGAAGAGCCTGCTCAGGCCGCCGAGCAGCACCTCGCCGTAGGAACCGGTGTACGGCACCCAGGTGTGCTGCACGAAGGAGCCGTCGGCGTACAGGCCGTCGCCGGTCAGTACGTACGGGAAGACCGGGGAGAGCGCGGTGGTGGCGGTGGTGAGCTTGGCGGAGGTGCGACCCAGCACGCCGCGCAGGGCCAGGACGCGGCAGAGGTCCACCCGGTTGCCGCCCGTGCTGGTGCCGGTGTAGCTCGACACCTGGGAGTCGGGGACCTGGCGGTCCACGGCGGCGAGCAGGGCGGAGAGCCGGGTGGGCGTCAGGAGGTCGTGGACCAGGACGCAGATGTCGAGGAGGGCCTGCGGGGTGCCGATCTGCCAGTCCCACCAGTTGCCGTAGGCGGTGGCCGTGGGGGTGTAGGCGCCGGTGGTGGTGTTGAGGTGGTTCAGGCCGGTAGTGATCGCGGTGGCGAGGGTCTGGTCACCGGTCAGACCGGTGCCGGGCTGCGCCCAGGCCATGGCCATGGTGCGCAGGCGGGTGTGGGAGGCGGTGACGTTCGCCGAGTTGGTGCCCAGGGGGAGGTCCGGCCAGAGGGAGGCGGAGGCCGGGGCCATGGCCTGGAGCTGGGTGCGGGCCCGGTCGCCCAGGGCGGCGAGGGTGGTGGCGTAGGGGGCGGTTGCCGGGTCGAAGCCGGTGCCGGTGAGCAGGTCGCGCCAGCGGAGGCGGAGGGTGTCGTAGGCGTCGGCCGCGGCCGTGGCGGGGGTGGGGAGGGCGCCGAGCGTGAGGGCGGTGGTACCGATGGCGGCGAGTTGCAGCAGGCGGCGGCGGGAGAGCAGGGCGGGGTTCGGTGCGGCGGGCACGAGGGGAGGTCCTCCCTGGAGGTGGGGGCCGGGCGGGACGACGGTAAGCGCTTTCCCGAAGGGCCGTCAACGGGAGGGGAGGAGACCGGGAGGGAGCGTGGCAGGAGACCGGTGATCGCTTACCGGGCAGAGGAGGCCGGCTGGGGCAGGGGCACGCCTCCCGAACGGGGTCGGACTACCGTCCGTTCGCGGCCGTCGCCCGCCCGCGCAAGGAGACCCCGAAGCGTGTACGGAGCCGGTGCACCTCCCACCAGGCCACCGCCGTCACCGTCGCGGGTCCGCCGACCACGGCGCACAGCTGGACGGGCGGCGGGCCGGGCGGCAGGCCGCCGAACAGCAGCCCGATCCCGGCGAGCTCCCAGACCACGATGCCGGTGAGGATGGGCGGGAACGTCGCGTGCACCCGGTCCATGGTGAATGCCGTACGGGCCACCGTCGGTGAGGCGAAGGCCACGAACATCAGCACCCAGATCGGCGCCGTCATGACCAGCAGGTCGAACAGCGGCCCGAGGAACAGGCCCTGGACCGACCCCCGCGCCTGCGAGGCCAGCCACAGCAGAGCCGGAACCGCCGTGCACGCGCCAACGTACTTCAGGGCCATCAGCACCGCAGGCCGCACCTGCGCCCGCATGGCCGGTCGGGCGGCCGGCCCGGCGAGCCGGAACAGGACCCCGACCACCACCGGCGTGGTCACCAGCACCAGCACCGGCGTGACCGCCAGCCGGACCTCGAACTGCTCGTCGAGCCGGCCCCAGTCGTCCGCCGACCCGTACACCACGAGGACCCAGAACGCCGCCGCGAGCGCCAGCCACCCCCGGATCCGCTGCACCCGCAGCACCGCCTCGTCGGTGATCCCCGGCGGCCCCGGCACCGCGAACACCCGCCGCGCCTGCCGCCGCGCCGTCCTGGCCATCGGGTAGAGCCCCAGGAGCACCAGCAACGGCCACAGGCAGAACATCAGCGGCACCAGGACCCAGCCCCCGACCGTCCGCCGCACGGGCGCCAGCACCTCCCGCAGGGTCGGCCACTCCTCGCCCCGGAACCGCTGCCACAGCGGGACACCACCCGGCTGCTGCGGTTGGTGGGACCCCTCCCGGTAGGGGGCCCGCCGCAGGTGCTCCTGATCTCCGTACCTCACGCCGAGTTCCTCACGCGCGCTGTGCCCGTCCGCCGACACATGATCAATCCGTCAGCGCCGCACCCTACTGCTGCCCGCCGGGGCCTCACCCACCCGGCCCCGGCTCAACCGAGACGATGGCCGCCGCTTCGACTTCGAGAACCCCGAGCACCGCTGAGCCGGCCGCGGATGACGGGCGCGGACGCGGTGCGGTGGTGGTGGAAGCGCTGTCGGGTCTGCCGTGCCCCGACCGGTTCCCGCGCCTGCGGTACGAGAGTCCGTGGATCACCAGGTGACCGGCAACGCCTGCAGGCCGCGGAAGACCAGTTCCGGCACGTAGGCGAGCTCGGACTCGTCAACGGCGAGGCGCAGTCCCGGATACCGTTTCACCACGGAGCCGATCGCCACCCGCATCTCCCGGCGGGCCAGTATCGCGCCGAGGCAGAAGTGCGGCCCGTGCCCGAAGGCGAGGTGCGCTGCCGGTCCTTCGCGCGTGATGTCGAAGCGGCCGGGATCCGGGTACACGCCGGGGTCGCGGTTGGCCGCGACGATGACCGGCAACACCGGTGCGCCCGCCCCCAGTTCGACGCCCTCCAGATCGACGGGCTCGGTCGTGACGCGGACCTCGGCCGAGGTGAAGAGCCTGCTGTAGCGCAGTAGTTCGTCGACCGCCGGTCCGATCAGGTCCGGTGACGACCGCAGCAGCGCGAGTTGGTCCGGGTGGCGCAGCAGGGTCAGGAACGAGTTGCCCAGCTGGTTGACGGTCGTCTCGTGGCCGGCGATCAGCAGGCCTTCGAGGTTGGCCAGCAGCTCGGGTTCGGTGAGGTGGTCGCCCTCGTCGTTGGCGGCGACCATCGCCGAGATCAGCCCGTTGTCCGGCTGCGCCCGCTTCTGACGCACCAGATCGGCGAGCCAGTCCTGCATCTCGCCCTGTGCGGCCCGCAGTTCGTCCGGAGTGATGTTCGTGACGAACAGCCGCCTGGTCCACCTGCGGATGGCCTCCGCCTCGGAGTAGGGCACGCCGAGCAGCTCGCAGATGACCATCAACGGCAGTGGAGCGCAGAGGCCTGCCACAAGATCCGCGGTTGGATCGAGGGAGTCGAGCAGGGAGTCCGCGATGGACTGCACGCGTGGTTCGAGCTGATCGACCATGCGCGGGCTGAACGCCTGCGACATCAGTTTGCGCAGGCGGGCGTGGCGCTCGCCGTCCAGGCTGGAGACCAGTAGCGGGTCGGCGGCGACGGACAGTTTCAGCGGGCTGCCCGGAAGTGTGGCCGCCTCCCGGCTGAACCGGCTGTCGCTCAGAACCTGGCGCACCGCCTTGTAGGAAAGGGCGAGCCAGACGTCCGCCGTACCCATCGACGCGAGGACGACCGGAGCCTTCGCGAGCAGGGCCTCGGCTTCGGGCTCGTTGTCGAGGTGGTGCGGTGTGGTGAGGGGAAACGTGGCTCGCATCGCTGCCTCCTGACTGGATGTCACCAGGTCCGGGCGCCGGGTGCCGGGCGCGAACGGCCGGGGCCGATGCACGGATCGGTGACAGCTGGGTTGTGTGCCGCCGGGGGGCGGTGGCGCTTCGCGATCGTCTCGACGTCGAGGGGGTCGAACGGTTCGGTCGGAGCCGTCGGTGGCGCCGGTGGTCGGTTCGCTCGATCCGGGTGGTGATCGCCGTGCGGAGGTCTTCCCGCGTGGGCGGATGGCGGTCGAGGACGTTCTTCTACGCGAGTGCGAAGGGGATTCTAGGGCGTTGTCACCGGCGGCGTCGACGGTGCCCGTGAACCCGGCCCGGTCGTGGCGGTTCGGGGTGTGGACGAACTACTGTGACCGAACCGGCAGGTTCACCGGCAGATTCGCCGGCGGGTCCGCCGGCGGACACTGTGGCGGGCCGTCGTCAGGAATCGGCGCGTTTCCTGGGGCACGGGACGGATTTCGCCACGGCGCCTTGGTCGTGCAGGCATATGACGTTGTGATGTGCCTCGTTTGAGACAGCCTCCGCATGGCCTATGGCGACGGCGTGATGTTGCTGCCATGCTCGTCTGCGCGGCGGGGCGATCATCGCCTCGGCCCCCACGCTCAGCTCACCAGTGCATCTTCCTCGGAGAGCGTCGCCGGCGCTGTCGCTTTCGAGGGACCGCTCCACTGATCCAGGCGCCCGAAGCGCCGTCGAGTCCGGGTTCGGATACCACCGGGCCGCCGGGCTGCCCGCTCGCTCGATGCTCCGGCCGCCGGCGCGGCCGGAGCCGCACCATCGGGACTGCTACGGAAACACCCCCCCTGCCTTCCTTCATTCCACGGCTCACGAGGTGTCGATGTGATGCGTTTCCCCTTGGATTCGGACGCTGATCGTGTCGCTGTCATCGGAATGGCGGGCAGGCTGCCGAAAGCCCCGGATCCGGAGGCGTTCTGGCGACTGCTGTGCGACGGGTCCGACGCGATCACCGCGCCGCCCGCGGGCCGACAGGGCGTACGGCACGGCGGCTACCTGGACCGGGTGGACGGCTTCGACGCCGCGTTCTTCGGTGTGTCCCCCCGTGAGGCCGCCGGCATGGACCCGCAGCAGCGGCTCATGCTCGAACTCGCCTGGGAGGCCCTGGAGGACGCCCGGATCGTGCCGGGCACGCTGACGGGCAGTCCGACGGGGGTGTTCGTCGGCTCGATGTGGGAGGACTACACGTCGCTGGCCTACCCCGGTCACATCACGCCGCACACGCTGACCGGCACCAGCCGGGGCGTCATCGCCAACCGCGTCTCGCACTTCCTCGGTGTGCGCGGACCGAGCATGACGGTCGACACGGCCCAGTCGTCGGCGCTGGTCGCGGTGCATCTGGCGGTCGAGAGCCTGCGCCGCGGCGAGTCGGCGCTCGCCCTGGCCGGCGGGGTGAACCTCAACCTGACCGCCGCCCGAGAGGAGGGAGCGGCGGAGTTCGGCGGTCTGTCCCCGGACGACCGCTGCTTCACCTTCGACGCCCGGGCCAACGGCTTCGTCCGCGGCGAGGGCGGCGCCTTCCTCGTCCTGAAACCGCTGGGTCGGGCCCTGGCCGACGGGGACCGCGTCTACGGTGTCGTCCGGGGCAGCGCGGTCAACAACGACGGCGCCACACGGAGCCTGACCGTGCCCAGCGCGCAGGCCCAGGAACAGGTCATCCGCGAGGCACTGGCCCGCGCCGGCGTGCGTCCCGCGGATGTGCAGTACGTGGAGCTGCACGGCACCGGCACCGCTGTCGGCGACCCCGTCGAGGCCGCCGCCCTCGCGGCGGCCTACCGCGACCCGGCCGGGTCCGGCGACGCCGACGGCGCCCTGCGGGTCGGATCCGCCAAGACGAACGTCGGCCATCTGGAAGGCGCCGCGGGCATCGTCGGTCTGCTCAAGGCCGTCCTCAGCGTGTACCACCGCGCACTGCCGCCGAGCCTGAATCACGAAACCCCCAATCCCGGCATCCCTCTCGACGCACTGGCGCTGCGGGTCCAGACCGCTCTGACCCCCTGGCCGCGGCCGGACGCGCCCCTGCTCGCCGGCGTGTCGTCGTTCGGTATGGGCGGCACCAACGCGCACGTGATCGTCGAGCAGGCGCCCGATGCGGCCGGGCCGCCGGCCCGGCGGCCCGCCCCCGAGGCCCGGCCGGCGCCGTGGATCGTCACGGCGCGGACCAAGCAGGCGCTGCGAGCGCAGATCGAGCGCCTGCGCGAGCACGTGCGCAGCCACCCGGACCTGACCGGCGCCGAGGTCGCGCACGCGCTGGCCACCACCAGAACCCGCTTCGCGCACCGCGCGGTCCTGCTCGACTCCGTCCAGGCCGCCGCCGGCCGGGCCGGCACCCCGGGCCGTACCGTCTTCGTGTTCCCCGGCCAGGGTGCGCAGTGGGTCGGCATGGGCCGGGAGCTGTACGCCGCGTACCCCGTCTTCCGGGCCGCCATGGACGAGTGCGCCCAGGCCCTGGCCCCGTACACCGACTGGTCCCTGGCCGATGTCCTGGACGGCGCTCCGCTCGACCGGGTGGACGTCGTGCAGCCCGCCCTGTTCGCGGTGATGGTGTCCCTGGCGGCACTGTGGCGCTCCTTCGGCGTCGAGCCCGACGCGGTGGTCGGGCACTCGCAGGGCGAGATCGCCGCGGCATACGTCGCGGGCGCGCTGTCGCTGTCCGACGCGGCCCGGATCGTGGCACTGCGCAGCCGCGCGCTGGTGGCGCTGACCGGCCGGGGCGGCATGGTGTCCGTGGCCCTGTCCGCCGAGCGGGCCGAGGACCACGTGTCGCGCTGGGGCGGCGCGCTGACGGTCGCCGTGGTCAACGCCACCGGCTCGGTCGTGGTGTCCGGCGACCCGCAGGCCCTGTCCGAACTGGTCGAGTCCTGCGCGGCGGACGGTGTCCGCGCACGCGTCGTCCCGGTGGACTACGCCTCCCATTCCGCGCACGTCGAGGCGATCCGCGAGCGGCTGCTCACCGAACTGGACGGTGTGCGGCCGCGGCAGGGCACCATCCCGTACTACTCCGCGGTCACCGGTGGCCTCCTCGACGACACCACGGAGCTCGACGCCGGCTACTGGTACCGCAACGTGCGCGAGCCGGTCCGCTTCGACCTGGCCACCGCCGCACTGCTGGCGGACGGGCACGACGTCGTGGTCGAGGTCAGCCCGCACCCGGTGCTGCTGCCCGCCCTCGAACAGACCCTGGAACAGGCCCGCGAGCGGACCGGCGTGCCCGGCGTCGCCACCGGCACGCTGGGCCGTGACCGGGGCGGGCCGGACGTCTTCCTGACCGCGCTGTCCCGGCTGTTCGTGGCCGGCGTGCCGGTCGACTGGTCCCCGGCCGTCGCCGGGGCCGCGCCGGTCGACCTGCCCACGTACGCCTTCCAACGCCGTTCGTACTGGCTGCCCGAAGCGACAGCCGGGCAGAGCGGACGGACCCCGGCCGCCCCGGGGACGCACGCCGCGGAGACCGCCGCGCCCGGCCGGCCGGACGGCGGCCCGGAGACCCGCGACACCGACGCGGGCGGCAGGGACACGGGCGGCACGGACACCGGCGACCCCGAGTCGGGCAGCACGGTCGACGCGGCCGCCGTGGTCACCGAGCAGATCGCGCTCGTGCTGGGCCACGAGAACCCCGCGGACATCGATCCCGCGCTCACCTTCAAGGACCTCGGCTTCGACTCGGTCACCGGGCTCGAACTGCGCAACCGCCTGGCCGGCGCCCTGGACCGGCAACTGCCCTCCGGTCTCGTCTTCGACCACCCGACGCCCGCGGAGCTGATCGACTGGCTGCGCACCGGCCCCGGCGACCGGCCGGCCTCCGCCGCCCAAGCCGCCCCCGCTGCCGCGGCCGCCCACGACGACCCGGTCGTCATCGTGGGGATGGGCTGCCGCCTCCCCGGCGGGGTGGCCTCGCCGGACGACCTGTGGCGGCTCGTCGCTGAGGGCGTGGACGCGATCGGCGACTTCCCGGACGACCGCGGCTGGGACCTGGGCGGCCTGTACGACCCGGACCTGCGCGGCCCGGGCACCACGTACACCAACCGGGGCGGGTTCCTGGACGCGGTGGCCGGCTTCGACGCTCCGTTCTTCGGCATCTCGCCCCGCGAGGCGCTCGCCATGGACCCGCAGCAGCGGCTCGTGCTGGAGACGGCCTGGGAGACGTTCGAGCACGCCGGAATCGACCCGGCCTCGCTGCGCGGCGGCCACACCGGCGTGTTCACCGGCGTCTGGTCGTCCGGCTACGCGACCGGGCCGGGCCTGCCGGAGGACCTGGAGGGCTACCTGTTCACCGGCGTCGCGACCAGCGTCACGTCCGGCCGGGTCGCCTACCACCTCGGGCTGCGCGGTCCGGCGCTGTCCGTGGACACCGCCTGCTCGTCCTCCCTGGTCGCCGTCCACCTGGCCGCCCAGGCCCTGCGCGCGGGCGAGTGCTCGCTGGCGCTCGCCGGCGGCGTCACGATCATGGCGACACCGCTGGGCTTCACCGAGTTCTCCCGCCAGCACGGCCTCGCGGCGGACGGCCGCAGCAAGCCCTTCGCCGCCGCGGCCGACGGCACCAGCTGGGCCGAGGGCGCGGGTGTCGTGCTGCTGGAACGTCTGTCGGACGCCCGCCGCAACGGCCACCGGGTGCTGGCGGTCGTCCGGGGCTCGGCGGTGAACCAGGACGGCGCGTCCAACGGGTTGACCGCGCCGAACGGTCCGTCGCAGGAGCGGGTGATCCGTCAGGCGTTGGCGAACGCCGGGTTGGAGCCCTCCGAGGTGGACGCGGTGGAGGCCCACGGCACCGGCACCGCCCTCGGCGATCCCATCGAGGCGCAGGCGCTGCTGGCGACGTACGGTCAGGGGCGGGTGGAGCCGTTGTGGCTGGGGTCGGTGAAGTCGAACATCGGCCACACCCAGGCCGCCGCCGGCGTCGCGGGCCTGATCAAGATGGTCATGGCGATGCGGCACGGCGAACTGCCTCGGACCCTGCACGTGGACGCCCCCTCCCCGCACGTCGACTGGGCCTCCGGCGGCGTCCGGCTGCTGACCGAGGCCCGGCCGTGGCCGGAGCACGAGCACCCGCGCCGCGCGGGCATCTCGGCCTTCGGCATCAGCGGCACCAACGCCCACCTCATTGTCGAGCAGAGCAGCATCGAGCAGTCCTCCGACCCGGACCCCGGCCCCCTTCCCGAAGCCGCCGACCGGGCCGCCCCCACCGCCTGGCTGCTGTCCGCGAAGACCGACGCCGCGCTGCGCGCCCAGGCCGAGCGGCTGTACGCGTACGCGACCGCCCACCCCGACGTCCCGGCCGCCGCGATCAGCCGCGCGCTGGCCGCCCGCACCCGGTTCGAGCACCGGGCCGCGGTGGTCGGCGCCGACCGGGACGACCTGCTGTCCGGCCTGGCCGCGCTCCCGCCGGGACTGCCGGGACTGCTGGGCGTGCCTGGCCTGCCTGCCCGTACCGGCGGGACCGTGTTCGTCTTCCCCGGACAGGGGGCGCAGTGGGCGGGCATGGGCCGTGACCTGTACGAGCAGTCCGAGGTCTTCCGCGCCGGCATCGACGCCTGCGCCGCCGCCCTGGCCCCGTACACCGACTGGTCGCTGGTCGACGAACTGCGCCACGGCTCGCTGGACCGCGTCGACGTGGTGCAGCCGGCCCTGTTCGCCGTCATGGTGGCGCTGGCCGACCTGTGGCGGTCCTACGGCGTGCAGCCGGACGCCGTGGTCGGCCACTCCCAGGCGGAGATCGCCGCCGCGTACGTCGCCGGCGCGCTGTCGCTGGGCGACGCCGCCAAGGTCGTGGCGTTGCGGTCCAGGGCGCTGGCCGTCATCGCCGGCCGGGGCGGCATGGTGTCCCTCGCGCTGTCCGTCGAACAGGCCGCCGGCTACCTGGCCCGCTGGGGCGAGCGGCTGACCACCGCCGTGGTGAACGGACCCGCGGCGGTCGTGGTGTCCGGCGGCCTCGACGTGCTGGACGAACTGCTGGCCGCCTGCGAGGCCGACGGTATCCGCGCCCGCCGCCTGCCCGTCGACTACGCCGCCCACTCCGTCCAGGTCGAGGCGATCCGCGAGCAACTGCTCACCGAACTGGCCGGGATCGAGCCGAGAACCGCGGACGTCCCCTTCTACTCCACCGTCACCGCGGAACCGGTCGACACCTCCGCCCTCGACGCCGGCTACTGGTACCGCAACCTCCGCGAACCCGTACGGTTCGACCTGGCCACCGCCCGGCTCACCGCCGACGGCCACGACCTGTTCCTGGAGGTCAGCCCGCACCCCGTGCTGTTGCCCGCGCTGGATGTCGCCGCCACCGGAACACTGCGCCGCGACCACGGCGGCCTCACCGAGTTCCTCGCCGCGGCGGGACGCCTCTACGCCGCCGGAGCCGACGTCGACTGGAAGCCGGTGCTGCCCCGCACCGCACCCGGGGCGGACCTGCCCACGTACGCCTTCCAGCGCGAGCCCTACTGGGTGACCGCGACCCCGCCGGTGCCCCGTGACGACTGGCGGTACGAGGTGGCATGGACGCCGACGAGCGGTACCGCGGCCCCGGTGGACCCGGATCGCTGGCTCGTCCTGGCCACGACCGGGCACCCGTGGGCCGAGGCCCTGCGCGAACGGGGCTTCGCGGTGGCCGACACCTGGGATGCGGCCGACACCTGGGACGCGGCCGGCACCGGGGACGCCCGGCCCGGGCCGGACGGTGTGCTGTCGCTGCTGGCGCTGGACGAGGAGCCGCACCCCGACCACCCGGTGCTCCCGGCGGGCCTGGTCCGCACCCTGGACCTGGTCCGCACCCTGGGTCCGGTGCGCAGCCCGGACCCGGTGAGGACGGCGGCCGTCCCGCTGTGGTGCGCGACCAGCGGCGCCGTGAGCACCTCGGGCACCGACCCGGTCACCAGCCCGGCCCAGGCCCTGGCGTGGGGCACCGGCGCGTCCGCGGCGCTGGAGTTCCCGCACGGCTGGGGCGGCCTGGTCGACCTTCCCGCCGTGCCCGACGAGGAGAGCGTGAACGCGCTGCTCGTCGTGCTCGCCGGCACGGGCGAGGACCAGGTGGCGATCCGCGGCACCCGGCGCTTCGCCAAGCGGCTGCGCCGCAAGGCCTCATCGGGCCCGGCCGCGCGGCCCTGGCGGCCGCGGGGCACGATGCTGGTCACCGGCGGCACCGGCGCGCTCGGCGGTCATCTGGCCCGCCGCCTCGCGCGGCAGGGCGCGGAGCACATCGTGCTGGCCTCCCGCCGCGGCCCCGACGCACCCGGCGCGGCCGGCCTGCGCGACGAACTGGAGGCAGCCGGGGCGCGGGTGACCGTGGCGGCGTGCGACGTGGCCGACCGGGACGCCCTGCGGGACCTCGTCGCGCGCGTCGGCGGCATCCGCGCGGTCTTCCACACCGCCGGCGTGATCAGGGCGACCAGGCTGGCCGACACGACACCGGCGGAGTTCGCCGAGGTCGTCACGGCCAAGGTCGCCGGGGCGGCGAACCTGGCGGAACTCCTGCCCGACCTCGACGCCTTCGTCCTGTTCTCCTCCACCGCGGGCGTGTGGGGCGACGGCCACGGCGCGGCCTACGCCGCCGGCAACGCCTTCCTCGACGCCCTGGCCGCACAGCACCGGGCCCAGGGCCGCGCCACGACCTCCGTCGCGTGGGGCATCTGGGCCGAAGGCGGCATGGCGGACCTGGAGCCCGTGCGGCACCAGCGCGCCCTGCTCGGCCTCGGCGAACTGGACCCGGGCCGGGCACTCGACGCGCTGCAGGACGTCCTCGACCACGACGAGGCCCTCGCGGTCGTCACCGAGGCCGACTGGGCACAGTTCGCCCGCGCCTACACCCACGCGCGGCCGAGCCGGCTGCTGCGGGACCTGCCCGAGGCCCACAGCCGGCCGCAGGCCCCCCGACCCGTGCCCCCCGCTGGCGGCACCGACCTGCTGGAGCTGATCACCACCCACGTCGCCGGGGTGCTGGGACACGCCACCCCCGAGCGGCTCGACCCCCGGCGGGCGTTCAAGGACCTGGGCTTCGACTCACTGACCGCGGTGGAACTGCGCAACCGCCTGACCGCCGCGCTCGGGACGCAGCTGCCCGCCACCCTCGTCTTCGACCACCCCACCCCGGCGCGGCTGGCCGCCCACCTGTCCGGCGGGTCCGGCGAGCAGGACGCGCCGCGGGCCCCGGCCCCGGCCGCGACGGACGAGCCGATCGCGGTCATCGGCATGGGCTGCCGCTACCCCGGAGGCGTCGGTACCCCCGAGGACCTGTGGCGGCTGGTCGCGGACGGCGTGGACGCGGTCGGCGACTTCCCGGCCGACCGGGGATGGGACATCGACCGCCTGTACGACCCGACGGGAAGCCGCCCCCGCACGTCGAGCACGTCCCAGGGCGGCTTCCTCGACGCCGCCGGAGACTTCGACACGGCGTTCTTCGGGATATCGCCCCGCGAGGCGCTCGCCATGGACCCGCAGCAGCGCATCCTGCTGGAGACCGCGTGGGAGACCATCGAGTACGCCGGTATCGACCCGACCGCGCTGGAGGGCACACCCACCGGCGTGTTCACCGGCATGTGGTCCACCGGCTACGCCGCCGGGCCGGTCCCCGACGACCTGGAGGGCTACCAGGTCACCGGCACCGCGTCGAGCGTGGGGTCCGGCCGGCTGGCGTACCAGCTGGGCCTGCTCGGCCCGGCACTGTCCCTGGACACCGGCTGCTCGTCGTCCCTGGTGGCCCTGCACCTGGCCGCCCAGGCGCTGCGCTCGGGAGAATGCTCCTTGGCCCTGGCCGGCGGCGTCACCGTCAACGCGGCACCCACGCTGTTCACCGAGATGTCCCGGCAGGGGGCGAGCGCGCCCGACGGCCGCAGCAAGTCCTTCGCCGCCGCGGCCGACGGGGCGGGCTGGGCCGAGGGCGCGGGCCTGCTGCTGCTGGAACGCCTGTCCGACGCCCGCCGCAACGGCCACGAGGTGCTGGCGGTCGTCCGGGGCTCTGCCACCAACCAGGACGGCGCCTCCAACGGCCTGACCGCGCCGAACGGCCCCTCCCAGGAGCGGGTGATCCGTCAGGCCCTCGCCAATGCCGGGTTGGAGCCGTCCGAGGTGGACGCGGTGGAGGCCCACGGTACGGGGACGACTCTCGGCGATCCCATCGAGGCGCAGGCGCTGCTGGCGACGTACGGCCGGGACCGGGACGAGCCGTTGTGGCTGGGGTCGGTGAAGTCGAACATCGGCCACACCCAGGCGGCGGCCGGCGCGGCCGGCCTGATCAAGATGGTCATGGCGATGCGGCACGGCGAACTGCCTCGGACCCTCCACGTGGACGCGCCCACCCCGCACGTCGACTGGGCCTCCGGCGCGGTCCGCCTGCTCACCGAACCGGTCGTCTGGCCCGGGACCGGGCGGCCACGGCGGGCCGCCGTCTCCGCCTTCGGCATCAGCGGCACCAACGCCCACGTCATTATCGAGCAGAGCATCCCCGAACAGCCCGCCGAGGCCGACTCCGCCGCACCCTCCCCCCGGGGCCGCGCGGACGACCAGGTCCTCTGGCCGCTGTCGGCCCGGTCCGAGGCGGCGTTGCGGGAGCAGGCGCGCCGGCTGGGCGCCTTCACCGCTTCGCATCCCGAGGTGAGCCCGGCGGCGGTCGGGGGCGCTCTGGCCGCCCGCACCGTGTTCGAGCACCGGGCCGTGGTGGTGGGCACCGCCGCGGCCCTGGACGCCCTGGCCGAGGGCGGCACGGCGCCGGGTCTGGTCACCGGGACCGCCCGCCCGGTGGGTCGGTCGGTGTTCGTGTTTCCGGGTCAGGGTGCGCAGTGGGTGGGTATGGGTGGGGAGTTGTACGGCTCGGAGCCGGTGTTCCGGGAGGCGATCGATGCGTGTGACGCGGCGTTGGCGCCGTACACGGATTGGTCGTTGGTGGAGGTGCTGACCGGCGGTGGTTCGCTGGAGCGGGTGGATGTGGTGCAGCCCGCCCTGTTCGCGGTGATGGTGGCGCTGGCGGAGTTGTGGCGTGCCCATGGTGTGGAGCCTGATGCCGTCGTCGGGCATTCGCAGGGGGAGATCGCGGCGGCGTACGTGGCGGGGGCGTTGTCGTTGGACGACGCCGCCAGGGTGGTCGCCCTGCGCAGCAAGGCCCTGGTCGCCCTGGCCGGACACGGCGGCATGGTCTCGGTCGCGCTGTCCGCGGACGACGCCGCCGGCTACCTGAGCCCCTGGGACGACCGGATCACCGTCGCGGTGGTCAACTCCGCCTCGACCGTCGTCGTGTCCGGCGAACCCGGGGCCCTGGACGAACTGCTGGCAGCCTGCGCCAGGGACGGCATACGCGCCCGCGCCATCCCCGTCGACTACGCCGCCCACTCGGCGCAGGTCGAGGCGATCCGCGAGCAACTGCTCACCGAACTGGCCGACATCACGCCCCGCTCGGCGGCGATCCCGTTCTACTCCACGGTCACCGGCGAGCCGGTCGACACCTCAGCCCTCGACGCCGATTACTGGTACCGCAACCTCCGCGAACCCGTACGGTTCGACCTGGCCACCGCCCGGCTCACCGCCGACGGCCACGAGGTGCTCGTGGAAGTCAGCCCGCACCCGGTGCTGGTGCAGGACCTGGACGGCGTGGCGACCGGCACCCTGCGCCGCGACCACGGCGCCATCGGGGAATTCCACACCGCCCTGGCCCGCCTCCACGTCCAGGGCGTCGCCGTGACCTGGCCGCACGAGCGCCCGCACGGCGTCAGGCTGCCGCGCTACCCCTTCCAGCGCAGCACCTACTGGCTCACCCCCGCGGCCGACGACCACGGCACCGGGCACCCGCTGGCGGGCACCACGGTCGAACTGCCCGACGGGAGCACCGTGCACAGTGGGCGCGTCTCCACCCGCACCCACCCCTGGCTGGCCGACCACGCCGTCGACGGCACCGTCCTGCTGCCGGGCACCGCCTTCCTCGAACTCGCCACCCTGGCCGGCGGGACCCTCGACGACTTCGTCCTGCACCTGCCCCTCGCGCTCTCGGACAGACCCACGGACATCCAGGTCTCGGTCGGCGCCCCGGACGACGCCGGCCGCCGACCGGTCACCGTGCACGCCAAGGGCGGCGACGGCTGGGTCCGCCACGCGTCCGGAACCCTCGGCGGCCAGGTGACGGCCGGTCGCCCCGACCGGCCCGCGAGGAACGCCGAACCCGTGGACCCCGAAGGGTTCTACGCCCACCTCGCCGGACTCGGATACCAGTACGGACCCGCGTTCCGGGGCGTGCGGGAGTTGTGGCGGGGCGAGGACGAACTGTACGCCGAGGTGTCCGTCCCCGACGGCGCCCGCTTCGGCATCCACCCCGCGCTCCTGGACGCCGCACTCCAGCCGCTGATCCTGCTCAGCCCCGACACCCGGGTCCGGCTGCCGTTCTCCTTCTCCGGCGTCGCCGTGCACACCACCGGTGTGTCGTCCGCCCGGGTCCACCTGGCCCGCACGGGCACCGGCACCTACCGCGCGACCCTGACCGACCTGTCCGGCAACCCGGTCGCGGACATCACCGCGCTGACCGTCCGTCCGGCCGCCGAGGCCCGGGCCACGGTGCTGCACACCCGGTGGGTACCCCTCATCGCGGGCCCACCGACCGAGGTGGTGCCGAGCCCGGTACTCGCCGCGGAAGCCGACGCGGACTCCGTGCACGCCCTCGTCCAGCGGGCCCGCGCGCTCGTCCAGGACTTCCTGGCCGGGCAGCCGGAGCGGGCGGCCGCACGCCTGGCCGTCCTGACCCGCGGCGTGGCCGGCGCGGCCGTACGCGGCCTGATCCGCAGCGCCGCCGCCGAGCACCCCGGCCGGTTCGTCCTGGTCGACATGGGCGACGCGTCCGAGGAGGACGCGGTCCTGGCCGCCATGACGGCCGGCGACGAACCCGAACTGGCCCTGCGCCGGGAAGGCGTCCTGGTGCCGCGGCAGGCCAGGTACGCGCCGGAACCGACCGCCCCCGACGGCGCGTACCGGCTGAGCGAGGCCGGCAGCGGGCAACTGGACGACCTGGCCCTGCTGCCCCGGCAGGAGGCCGCGCTGGAACCCGGACAGGTACGGGTCGCCGTACGCGCGGCCGGCCTGAACTTCCGCGACGTGCTCATCACCCTCGGCATGTACCCGGACCGGCCCCCGTTGGGCGGCGAAGGGGCCGGCACCGTCATCGAGGTCGGCCCCGGCGTCACGGCCTGGCGGCCCGGCGACCGCGTCACGGGAATGATGCCCGGCGCCTTCGGGCCGCGCGCGGTCGCCGACCACCGGCTCCTGACGGCGATCCCCGAGGGCTGGAGCTTCACCGAGGCGGCGTCGGTGCCCATCGCGTTCACCACCGCCTGGTACGGGCTGTTCGACCTCGGCGAACTGCGCCCCGGCGACCGGGTCCTGGTCCACTCCGGCGCGGGCGGTGTGGGCATGGCCGCCATCCGGTTGGCCCTGAACAGCGGCGCGGAGGTCTTCGCCACCGCGAGCCCCGCCAAGTGGGACACCCTGCGGCGCCTCGGACTGGCGGACGACCACATCGGTTCGTCCCGCGACACCCGGTTCGCCGAGCGGTTCCCGGCCATGGACGTCGTCCTCAACTCGCTCGCGGGAGAACTCACCGACGCCTCCCTGCGGCTGCTCGCCGACGGCGGACGGTTCGTCGAGCTGGGCAGGACGGACGTCCGCTCACCCGAGGGCCTGATCTACCGGGCCTTCGACCTCAACGACGTCGACCCCGCGCGGCAGGGCGACATCCTCTCCAAGGTCGTGGCGATGGTCGCCGACGGGACACTGGAGCCGCTGCCGGTCACCGCCGCGGACCTCCGCCAGGCCGTCGCCTCCTTCCGGCTGATGAGCCAGGCCCGCCACACCGGCAAGATCGTCCTCACCGTCCCCCGGCCGATCGACCCCGACGGCACCGTGCTGATCACCGGCGGCACCGGCACCCTCGGCCGGGCCGTCGCCCGGCACCTGGTGTCCCGCTACGGGGTACGGCACCTGCTGCTCGTCAGCCGCGGCGGCGGCGCGGTGCCGCACCTGGAGCCGCAAGGGGACGTCGACGTGCGGGTCGTGGCCTGTGACGTCGCGGACCGGGACGCGCTGGCGGCCGTACTGGACTCGATCCCGGCCGCGCACCCGCTCACCGCCGTCGTCCACGCGGCCGGCGTGCTCGACGACACCGTGGTGGAACGGCTGACCGCAGAGCAGCTCGACCGGGTGCTGCGTCCCAAGGTCGACGGCGCCTGGAACCTGCACGAGCTGACCCGCGAGCACCACCTCGCCGCCTTCGTGCTGTTCTCCGCGGCCGCGGGTGTACTCGGCAACGCCGGCCAGGCCGGCTACGCGGCCGCGAACTCCTACCTCGACGCGTTCGCCGCACACCGGCAGACCCTCGGACTGCCCGCCGTGTCGATGGCCTGGGGCTATTGGGAGCAGGAGAGCGGCATGACCGCCCACCTCACCGCGGCCGACCGCCAACGCCTCGCCCGCCAGGGCATCCGCCCCATCAGCACCGAACGCGCCCTGGCCATGTTCGACACCGCGCTGGCTTCCGGACGTCCCGCGCTGACCACGGCCGACCTCTCGATGCCGCAGACCCTGCCGACGCCGAAGGCCCCCGCGTCGGACCTGCTGTCCCTGGTCGCCGCCCACACCGCCACCGTCCTCGGCCACTCCGACGCCGCCGCGATCAGCCCCGGACTCGCCTTCCGCGACCTCGGCTTCGATTCCCTGACCTCCGTCGAACTGCGCAACCGCCTTGCCGGCGCCACCGGCCTGCGGCTGCCCGCGACCCTCGTCTTCGACCACCCCACCCCCGCCGACCTCGCCGACCACCTCACGGCCGAACTCTCCGGTGCGGCAAAGAGTGTGGTGCCGGTGGCGCCGGAGGTGTCGGCGGGTGGTGAGGCCGATCCGGTGGTGATCGTGGGCATGGGGTGCCGGTTGCCGGGTGGGGTGGGGTCGCCCGAGGAGCTGTGGCGCCTGGTGTCGGGTGGGGTGGACGCGATCGGGGCGTTCCCGTCGGATCGCGGGTGGGACGTCGAGGGGTTGTTCCATCCGGACGCGGATCATCCCGGGACGTCGTACACGCGGTCGGGTGGTTTTCTCGCGGACGCGGCGGGGTTCGACGCGGATTTCTTCGGGATCTCGCCGCGTGAGGCGTTGGCGATGGATCCGCAGCAGCGGGTGCTGCTGGAGACCGCGTGGGAGACGTTCGAGGACGCGGGGATCGATCCGACGTCGTTGCGGGGCAGCCGGACGGGTGTGTTCACCGGCATCTGGTCCTCCGGCTACGTCGGCAGCCCCGACCAGGCACCGCCCGACACCGAGGGCTACCTCGCCACCGGCATCTCGCCGAGCATCACCTCCGGCCGGGTCTCCTACCTGCTGGGCCTCCAGGGCCAGGCCGTGTCCGTCGACTCCGCCTGCTCCTCGTCACTGATGGCGATCCACCTCGCCGCGCAGGCACTGCGCTCGGGGGAGTGCACACTCGCCCTGGCCGGCGGGGTGACCGTGAGCGTGACGCCCCTGCAGTTCACGGAGTTCTCCCGCCAGCGTGCCCTGGCCCCTGATGGCCGGTGCAAGCCCTTCTCGTCGACGGCCGACGGTACGGCGTGGGGTGAGGGTGCGGGGCTGGTGCTGCTGGAGCGGTTGTCGGACGCCCGTCGCAACGGGCACCGGGTGCTGGCGGTGGTGCGGGGTTCGGCGGTGAACCAGGACGGGGCGTCCAACGGCCTGACCGCGCCCAACGGCCTCTCCCAGGAGCGGGTGATCCGGCAGGCTCTCGCCAATGCCGGGTTGGAGCCGTCCGAGGTGGACGCGGTGGAGGCGCACGGTACGGGGACGACGCTCGGTGACCCCATCGAGGCGCAGGCGCTGCTGGCGACCTACGGCCGGGACCGGGTGGAGCCGTTGTGGCTGGGGTCGGTGAAGTCGAACATCGGGCACACCCAGGCGGCGGCCGGCGCGGCCGGCCTGATCAAGATGGTCATGGCGATGCGGCACGCCGAACTGCCGCCGACGCTGCACGTCCAGGAGCCCACGCCGCACGTCGAGTGGGACACCGGTGACATCCGGCTGCTGACCGAGGCCCGGCCGTGGCCGGAGACGGGGCGGCCCCGCCGCGCGGGCATCTCGGCCTTCGGGGCCAGCGGCACCAACGCCCACGTCGTCATCGAACAGTTCCTGGAAGAAACCCCCGAACAACCCGCCGCGGACGACTCCGCGGAGCCCACCGTATGGCTGCTGTCCGGCAAGACGGACGACGCCCTCCGCGCCCAGGCCCGACGGCTCGCGGACCACCTCACCGCCCACCCCGGACTCCGGTCGGCCGCGATAGGCCGGGCCCTCGCCACCACCCGCACCATGCTCGCCCACCGGGCGGCCCTGGTGGGCAGCACCCGGACCGACCTCATGGCGGAACTGGCCGCCCTCGCCGACGGAGACCCCCGCGTCATCACGGGGGTGGCCGGTTCGCCGGGTCGGTCGGTGTTCGTGTTCCCGGGGCAGGGGGCGCAGTGGGTGGGTATGGGTGGGGAGTTGTACGGCTCGGAGCCGGTGTTCCGGGAGGCGATCGATGCGTGTGGGGCGGCGTTGGCGCCGTACACGGATTGGTCGTTGGTGGAGGTGCTGGTCGGTGGTGGGTCGCTGGAGCGGGTCGACGTCGTGCAGCCCGCGCTGTTCGCGGTGATGGTGGCGCTGGCGGAGTTGTGGCGTGCCCATGGTGTGGAACCGGATGCCGTCGTGGGGCATTCGCAGGGGGAGATCGCGGCGGCGTACGTGGCCGGGGCGTTGTCCCTGGACGACGCCGCGAAGGTGGTCGCCCTGCGCAGCAAGGCGCTGGCGGTGCTGGCCGACCAGGGCGGCATGGTTTCCATAGGCCTCGGGCATGAGCGGGCCGCCGGGTTCGTGGCCCGCTGGGACGGCCGGCTGACGGTGGCGGTGGTCAACTCGGCGGACAGCGTGGTGGTATCGGGCGACCTGGACGCGCTGGACGAACTGCTGACGGCCTGTGAGGCCGACGGCATCCGCGCCCGCCGCCTGCCCGTCGACTACGCCGCCCACTCCGTCCAGGTCGAGGCGATCCGCGAGCAACTGCTCACCGACCTCGCCGGGATCGAGCCGAGGACCGCGGACGTCCCCTTCTACTCCACCGTCACTGGCGAGCCGGTCGACACCTCCGCCCTCGACGCCGATTACTGGTACCGCAACCTCCGCGAACCCGTACGCTTCGACCTCGCCGTCGAGGCCCTTGCGCGGGACCGGCACGGCGTGTTCGTGGAGGTCAGCCCGCACCCCGTACTGGTGCCGGTGATGGACGGCGTGGCGACCGGCACGCTGCGCCGCGGCGGCGGCAGGCAGGAGTTCCACCTCGCCCTGGCGCGCCTGCACACGCAAGGCGTGGCCGTCGACTGGACGCCGGTCCTCCCCGGCGAGCCCCACCACGTCCCGCTGCCGACGTACGCCTTCCAGCACCGGCCGTACTGGTTGGACCCCGCCGCCGCGAAGGGCGACGTGTCGGCGGCGGGACTGGAATCGGCCGGCCACCCGCTGCTCGGGGCCGTCGTCGAACTGGCCGGGGACCAGAGCGTGCTGCTCACGGGGCGGCTCTCGACGGCCACCCGGCCCTGGCTGGCCGACCACGTCGTCCTGGGCTCCGTGCTGCTGCCCGGCACCGTGTTCGTCGAACTCGCCATGCACGCAGGCCGGCAGGCCGGCTGCGACGTCCTGGACGAACTGGTGCTGGAAGCCCCCATGATCCTGCCGGACGACGGTTCCGTGCCGGTCCAGGTCGTCGTCGGCGCACCGGACGGGACGGGCCGACGCCCCGTCACCGTGCACTCCCGGACGGGCGGCACCTGGCTGCGGCACGCCACCGGCATGCTGGCGACCGGCGGCCGCCCCCACCCGTACGACACCGGCGAGCCCTGGCAGCCGGCCGGTGAGCCCGTCGACCTGACCGACTTCTACGACACCCTCGCCGCCCAGGGCTACGAGTACGGGCCGGTGTTCGCGGGCGTACGCGAGATCCGGCGGCAGGGCGACGAGCTCTATGCCGAGGTGGCGCTGCCCGCCGACACCCGCGACCGCTTCGGTCTCCACCCCGCGCTGCTCGACGCCGCACTCCAGCCGCTGACCCTGCTGGCGGCCGGCCGGCTGCCGTTCTCCTTCGCCGGGGTGTCGATGCGGAAAGCCGGCTCCACGGCCCGGGTCCGCCTCACACCCACCGGCCCCGACACCTTCCGGGTCGCGCTCGCCGACGAATCCGGGCCGCTGGCGGTGATCGACGCGCTGACCGTGCGCCACCGGCCGCCGGGCATGCCGGTCGCCGGGACCGACCAGCTCTTCCGCCTCGACTGGGTGCCCGTCGAGAGCACTGGCGAACCCCCGGCCGTCCACCACGTCACGCCCCCGGCGGGAGACCCCGTGGCGGCCGCGCACACCGTCGCCGCCGAGACGCTGGGCGTGCTCCAGGACTTCCTGCGCGACGGGGACGGCCGGCTGGCCGTAGTGACCCGCGGGGCGGTCGGGCCGGACCCCGTCGACCTGCCGTCCAGCATCGTCTGGGGCCTGGTCCGCGCGGCCCAGGCGGAACACCCCGACCGGTTCGTGCTCGTCGACACCGACGACCGCGTCCTCGTCGCGGGGGACGAACCGCAGCTCGTCGTCCGCGACGGCGCCGCCCGTGCCGCCCGCCTGGTACGGGCCGAAGCGGCCGCGGCGTCCAGCCCGCTCGACCCGAACGGCACCGTGCTGATCACCGGAGGCACCGGAACGCTGGGCCGCCTCGTCGCCCGGCACCTGCGCGACCGGCACGGCATCCGGCACCTGATCCTGCTCGGCAGGACCGCGGCGGAGGTGGACTTCGACGCCGAGGTGGTGGCCTGCGACGTGGCCGACCGGGACGCGCTGGCGGCCGTACTGGACTCGATCCCGGCCGCGCACCCGCTGACCGCGGTCGTCCACGCCGCCGGTGTGCTCGACGACGGCGTCGTCGAATCCCTGACGCCCGGCCGGATCGACCGGGTGCTGCGGCCCAAGGCCGACGCCGCCTGGCACCTGCACGAGCTGACGAAGGACCTCGGCCTGAGCGCATTCGTGCTCTTCTCGTCCGCCGCCGGTGTGCTGGGCGGCCCGGGCCAGGCGAACTACGCAGCCGCGAACGCCTTCCTGGACGCCCTCGCCGTGCACCGGCGTGCCCTGGGTCTGCCGGGCGTGTCGCTGGCCTGGGGACAGTGGGCCGAGGCCAGCGGGCTGACCGAACACCTCAGCGACACCGACCGCAGGCGCCTCGCCCGCGCCGGCGTGCTGCCGATGCCCACGGACCAGGCGCTGGCACTGTTCGACCTGGCCCTGGGCGCCGCCGATCCCGCGCTGGTCCCCGCACACCTCGACCTGTCGGCGGCGTCCACCCGCCCCCTGCTCAGCCGCCTCGCCCGTACCCGGCCCGCCCGGCGCACGGACCGGCCGGGCCTGGGCAGGGAACTGGCGGCCCTGCCCGAGACCGAGCAGCACAGCCGCGTCCTGGCACTGGTCACCGGCCAGACGGCCGCGGTCCTCGGCCACCCCGACACCGCGGCCGTCGGCGCCGAGCGGGCCTTCAAGGACCTGGGCTTCGATTCGCTCACCGCGGTGGAACTGCGCAACCGGCTGTCCGCGGTCGCCGGGGTACGGCTGCCCGCGACGATGGTCTTCGACCACCCGACCCCCGACGCTCTGGCCGGCCACCTGCGCGACCTCCTGGTCGGTGCCCGGCGCCAGGCCCCTGCCGTGTCCGTGCCGGTCGGGGTTCCGGTGTCGGACGACCCCGTCGTGGTCGTGGGGTTGGGGGCCCGGTATCCGGGCGGGGTGGGCTCGGCGCAGGAGCTGTGGCGCCTGGTGTCGGGTGGCGTGGACGCGGTGGGTGAGTTCCCGTCGGACCGTGGGTGGGACGTGGGTCGTCTCTACGACCCGGCCGGTGGTCCGGGGAGGTCGTACACGCGGTGGGGCGGCTTCCTCGACGCCGCCGGCGACTTCGACGCGGCGTTCTTCGGGATCTCGCCGCGTGAGGCGCTGGCGATGGATCCGCAGCAGCGGGTGCTGCTGGAGACGGTCTGGGAGACGTTCGAGGACGCGGGGATCGATCCGACGTCGTTGCGGGGCAGCCGGACCGGCGTCTTCACCGGCATCTGGGCCTCCGGCTACGGCGCCGGGGCACAGCCGCCCGACCTGGAGGGCTACCTCTCGACGGGCACGGCGACGAGTGTGACCTCCGGGCGGGTGTCGTACCTGCTGGGGCTGGAGGGTCCGGCGGTGTCGGTGGACACGGCTTGCTCGTCGTCGCTGGTGGCGATCCATCTGGCGGCGCAGGCGCTGCGCTCGGGGGAGTGCTCGCTGGCCCTGGCCGGCGGTGTGACGGTGATGGCGACGCCGGCGGGGTTCGTCGAGTTCTCGCGGCAGCGGGGGCTCGCGGCCGACGGCCGGGTGAAGGCGTTCGCCGAGGCCGCTGACGGTACGGCGTGGGGTGAGGGTGCGGGTGTCGTGCTGCTGGAGCGGTTGTCGGACGCCCGCCGCAACGGGCACCGGGTGCTGGCGGTGGTGCGGGGTTCGGCGGTGAACCAGGACGGGGCGTCGAACGGGCTGACCGCGCCGAACGGTCCGTCGCAGGAGCGGGTGATCCGTCAGGCCCTCGCCAATGCCGGGTTGGAGCCGTCCGAGGTGAATGCGGTGGAGGCGCACGGAACGGGGACGACGCTCGGTGACCCCATCGAGGCGCAGGCGCTGCTGGCGACCTACGGTCAGGACCGGGTGGAGCCGTTGTGGCTGGGGTCGGTGAAGTCGAACATCGGCCACACCCAGGCCGCCGCCGGTGTGGCGGGCGTGATCAAGATGGTCATGGCGATGCGGCACGGTCAACTGCCGCCGACGCTGCACGTCGACGCGCCGACCTCGCACGTCGACTGGGAGTCCGGCAACATCCGGCTGCTCACCGAGGCCCGGCCCTGGCCCGACAGTGGCCACCCGCGCCGCGCGGGCATCTCGGCGTTCGGCATCAGCGGTACGAACGCGCACGTGATCCTGGAGGCACCGGCCCCGGAACCGGCCGAGGAGACGTCGCCCGAGTCCCCCGCCGCTTCCGTGCCCGCAGCCGTCGTGCCGGTGCCGTGGCTGCTGTCGGCCAAGTCCGAGCAGGCCCTGCGCGACCAGGCCCGCAGGCTGCGCGGGTTCCTCGCCGAGCACCCCGAGGTCACGCCGGCCGAGGTGGCCGCGGACCTGGCCGCGCGGGCCCGGTTCCCGCACCGTGCCGTGCTGACGGACCCGGCCGGCCTGGACGCGCTGATCGACGGACAGCCCGGAATCGTCACGGGCACTGCCTCCCAGGGCCGGTCGGCGTTCGTGTTCTCGGGTCAGGGTGGTCAGTGGGCGGGGATGGGGCGGGGTCTGTACCGGGAGTTCCCGGTGTTCGCCCGGGCGCTGGACGAGGTGTGCGGGTTGCTGGGCCTGCCGGTGGAGGTGCTGTTCGAGGACGAGGAAGGCGTACTCGGGGAGACGGAGTTCACGCAGGCCGGGGTGTTCGCGCTGGAGGTGGCGCTGTTCCGGTTGGTGGAGTGGCTGGGGGTGCGGCCGGACTTCGTGGTGGGGCACTCGGTCGGTGAGGTGGCGGCGGCCCATGTGGCGGGGGTCCTGGGGCTGGAGGACGCGTGTGTGCTGGTGGGGGCACGCGGCCGGTTGATGCAGGAGTTGCCCGGTGGTGGGGTGATGGTGTCGCTCCGGGCGTCGGCGGAGGAGGTGCTGGGGTCGCTGGTGCCGGGGGCCGAGGTGGCGGCGGTCAACTCGGCGGACAGCGTGGTGGTGTCGGGGGACGAGGCCGCGGTCGAGGCGGTCGCTGAGGTGTGGCGTGGCCGCGGGCGCCGGGTGCGGCGGTTGGAGGTCAGTCACGCGTTCCATTCGGCGCGGATGGATCCGGTGCTGGAGGAGCTGGGCCGGGTGGCGGCGGGCCTGTCGTTCGGTGAGCCGGTGATCCCGGTGGTCTCGACGGTGGCGGGGCGTCCGGTGGACATGGGCGAGCCCGGGTACTGGGTGCGTCAGGTGCGGGAACCGGTCCGGTTCGCCGATGCCGTGGAATGGCTGACGGGCCAGGGTGTGACCGGATTCGTGGAGGTGGGTCCGCATCCGCTGCTGGTGGGGACCGGGTTGATGCGGCGTGATGGTGATTCTCCGGAGCGGCTGTTCGCGGGGCTGGGGCGGTTGTGGGCGGACGGCGCGGTGCGCTGGACGCCGCCGGTGACTACGACCGCGACCACGACGGCGGGCACGTCGGACGTGCGCGTGCCTTCGTACGCCTTCCAGCACCAGCACTACTGGCTCCACCCCACCACCCCGGCACCGACCGGCGACGGCCGGATCGACCACCCGCTGCTGCGGGACGCCATGGAACTCCCCGACGACAACGGCGTGGTGCTGACGGGACACCTCGCCACCGGTGCGCAGCCGTGGCTCACCGAACACGTCATCTCCGGCTCGCCCCTGCTGCCCGCCGCGGCGTTCGTGGACCTGGCGCTCCGGGCCGGCGAACACGTCGGCCGCCCGGCGGTCGAGGACCTGACGCTGGAGACACCGCTGGTGGTCGCGGACGGTGTGCAGGTGTCCGTGACCGTCGGCCCCGACCGGGCGGGCCGGCGCAGCGTCTCGATCCACTCGCGCGCGGACGGCGAGTGGGTACGGCACGCCACCGGCACCCTGGGCGCCGTACCCGCCGTACCCGCCGCACCACCGGAGCCCTGGGCACGGCAGTGGCCGCCGCAGGCCGAAGCCGTCGACCTCGACGCCTTCTACGACAACCTGGCCGACGCCGGATTCGCCTACGGCACGGCCTTCCAAGGCCTGCGAGCGGCCTGGCGCGACGGCGACACCCTCTACGCGGAGGTGGCCGTACCCTCCGGCGACACCCGGTTCGCCCTGCACCCCGCCCTGCTCGACGCCGCGATCCAGATCGTGACCGTCGCCGACGACCGGGCGAAGATGCCGTTCTCCTTCGCCGGGATCTCCTGGTGGCGCGGCGCCGAGCACGCCAGGGTCCGGCTGACCATGACAGGCCAGGACACCTGCGCGATCGGCCTCGCCGACCAGTCGGGCGCACCGGTCGCCGAGATCGCCTCGTTGACCCTGCGCCGGCCGGCCGGTGCCACCACGCAGGAGGTGCCGTACCAGGTGG
>NZ_JBHVJT010000062.1:0-1176 GCF_042798815.1 Kitasatospora sp. NPDC057738
GGCGCGTCCGGCGCGGACCGCGGGCACGGTCGTCAAGGACGAGGGCGAGGGCGGCAAGTCGCTCGCCGCCTTCCTCGCCGACCAGAAGTTCATCTAGTCCCACCCGTTCGCGCATCCAACGATCGATCAGGAGCAACGAATCATGGCTGAGATCCTGGTTCTGGTGGACCACGCCGACGGTGTGGTCCGCAAGCCGGCCCTGGAGCTGCTGACCCTGGCCCGCCGCATCGGCGAGCCGTCCGCCGTCGTCCTCGGTGCCGGTGCGGCCGCGGCCGACATCGCGGCGAAGGCCGGCGAGTACGGCGCGGTGAAGGTGTACGTCGCCGACGGCGCCGAGTTCGCCGACCAGCTGGTCGTCCCCAAGGTGGACGCCCTGGCCCAGATCGCCGGGGCCGGCGATGTCGCCGCCGTGCTGGTGACGTCCTCCGGCGAGGGCAAGGAGGTCGCCGCGCGCGTCGCGCTGCGGATCGGCTCCGGCATCATCACCGACGCCGTCGACCTGGAGGCCGGCGACGGCGGCCCGGTCGCCACCCAGTCGGTGTTCGCCGCGTCCTTCCAGGTGAAGTCGAAGGTCACCAAGGGCGCGCCGGTCATCACCGTCAAGCCGAACGCCGTCGCCCCGGAGGCCGCCCCGGCCGCCGGCGCGGTGGAGAACGTCGCCGTCGCGTTCACCGGCAACGCCGCCAAGGTCACCTCGCGCACCCCGCGCGTGTCCTCCGGCCGCCCGGAGCTGACCGAGGCCGCCATCGTGGTCTCCGGCGGCCGCGGCGTCGGTGCCGCCGAGGGCTTCGGCGTGGTCGAGGAGCTCGCGGACGCGCTGGGCGCGGCCGTCGGCGCCTCGCGCGCCGCCGTGGACGCCGGCTGGTACCCGCACAGCAGCCAGGTCGGCCAGACCGGCAAGCAGGTCTCCCCGCAGCTCTACATCGCGGCGGGCATCTCCGGCGCGATCCAGCACCGGGCCGGCATGCAGACCTCGAAGACCATCGTGGCCGTCAACAAGGACCCCGAGGCCCCGATCTTCGAACTGGTCGACTACGGCGTGGTCGGCGACCTCTTCCAGGTGCTGCCGCAGCTCACCGCCGAGGTGAAGGCCCGCAAGGCCTGATCCCCGGACGACAGCGGAGGGGGGGGGGACAAGGAAGCCACCGCGTGCCCCCCTCTCTCCTCTTCCCTTAT
>NZ_JBHVJT010000062.1:1186-41177 GCF_042798815.1 Kitasatospora sp. NPDC057738
CTACGGGGTAGAGACCCTACAGTTCTTGCTCCCCGAATGGCATGGGGGGGTGGGACACCGAGTACCACTCGGTGCCACGCCCTCCGTCGTTCTCCGTCGTTCTCCGGCAGCCCCCCGGCACGCCGTCCGCCCCGCCCGCCGCCCCTCGGCCCAGCCCCCTCGGCGCCTGAGCGCCGGCCCCGCCCGTCGTCCCCGGAACGCGGCGCGCGGGGCGGCGGCCCGTAGAGTCGGCGCCGGCGCGTGACGCGGAGGCGGACGCGCGGGTGGAGCGCGTGGCGCACGGGCGCGGCGCGGTGGCGTGGGACGAGGCGAGGACGGTGGCATGGCACTGCTGACGGCACTTCAGGGCGGTTTCGGCGACGGGGCGGAGGCGCTGCGGATCGACGGCCGGGCACTCTCCCGGGAGGACCTGCTGGGCGCGGCGACCGCCGTCGCCGACCGGGTGGCCGGCGCCCCGGCGCTCGCGGTGCTCGCCCGGCCCACCGTCGAGACCGTCACCGCCGTGGTCGGCGGCCTGCTGGCGGGCGTCCCGGTGGTGCCGCTGCCGCCCGACTCGGGCCCCAAGGAGCGCGAGCACATCCTGCGGGACTCCGGCGCGGCGCTGCTCGCGCACGCCGTCGGGGAGACGCTGCCGCAGGACACCTCGGTGGCGGGGCTGCCGGTCGACCCCGAGCAGCGCTCCGCCACCACCTACGCCGAGCCGGACGCCGCGTCGACCGGCTTCGTGCTCTACACCTCGGGCACCACCGGCGCGCCCAAGGGCGCGGTGATCCGGCGCGAGGCGATCGCCGCCGACCTGGACGCCCTCGCCGACGCCTGGCAGTGGACCGCCGAGGACACCCTCGTGCACGGCCTGCCGCTGTTCCACGTGCACGGGCTCCTGCTCGGCGTGCTCGGCGCCCTGCGCACCGGAAGCGGCCTGGTGCACACCGGGCGGCCCACCCCGGCGGGGTACGCGGCGGCCGGCGGCAGCCTGTACTTCGGCGTGCCCACCGTCTGGTCCCGGGTGGCGGCGGATCCGGACGCGGCGGCCCGGCTCGCCGCGGCCCGGCTGCTGGTCTCCGGCAGCGCGCCGCTGCCCGTCCCGGTGTTCGAGAAGCTGGCGGCGCTCACCGGGCACGCCCCGATCGAGCGGTACGGGATGACCGAGTCGCTGATCACCGTCAGCACCCGGGCGGACGGCGAGCGGCGCCCCGGCAGCGTCGGGCTGCCGGTGGACGGGGTCCGCACCCGGCTGGTCGGTGAGGACGGCGCGCCGGTGCCCCGCGACGGGGAGACCGTCGGCGAACTCCAGGTCAGCGGCCCGACGCTGTTCAGCGGTTACCTCAACCGGCCGGACGCGGACGCCGAGGCGTGGACGGCGGACGGCTGGTTCCGCACCGGTGACGTCGCGGTGATCGGGGCGGACGGCTTCCACCGGATCGTCGGCCGCGCCTCGGTGGACCTGATCAAGAGCGGTGGCTACCGGATCGGCGCCGGCGAGGTGGAGGCCGCGCTGCGCGACCACCCGGCGGTCGCCGACGCGGCGGTGGTCGGCGTGCCGGACGAGGACCTCGGACAGGCGATCGTCGCGTACGTCATTCCGGACGGCGCCGTGACGGGGGACCAGCTGACGGCCTTCGTGGCGGAGCGGCTCTCGGTGCACAAGCGGCCGCGCCGGGTCGTCCTGGTGCCCGAACTGCCCAGGAACGCGCTGGGAAAGGTGCTGAAGAAGCAGCTGCTGGCGGAGGCCGGCGGCCGCTGACGAGGGGGACGCCGGACGCCCCCTCGGATGACGGCCGTTCACCCTGATGCGCCGTCGGTGCTCACCACCGGTGACCCTTCCATTGGCGCACTCCACTGCGCGCAGTGAGCGGACGCGTGCCTAACGTGACACGCAGGCAGAACCGAATCCCCGGACGACACGCCGAGGCTTCCGGTCACTGGACCGGAAACCGCGGCGTGTCGGGCGGGGACCCTGCCGACAAGCACGGCCAGTCCTGGCCGGTCACAGCAATCCGCTGCAGTCCGCAGCGATCCGCAGCAGTGAAGGAAGTCAGCACGATGACCACCGTCAACACCGGAGCGCCGGCGGCCGCCGGCGAACCGACCGGGCAGCAGCCCGCCGCCACCGTCCGTACCTCCCGTCCGTCCCGCACCGCGCGACTCCGTCGGGGGATAGCCATGGTGGCCGTGGTCGCGACCGGGGCGGGCGTGATCGGCCTCGGCCTCGGCGCCGGTCCCGCGGCCGCCGAGCCCGCCCCGGCGCACGCCGGGTGGGACGGCTCCAGGTACTGGTTCAAGAACAGCCAGGGGCAGTGGCGCTGGACCTCGCACTACAGCGTGTACGCGGCCCGCACCGGGGGTGGCTCCGCGTCCGCCGCGAAGGCCACGAGCGGCTCCGGCGGGATCCGGCAGGGCTGGGACGGCTCCCGCTACTGGTTCCGCAACAGCAAGGGCGAGTGGCGTTGGACCTCGCACTACGACATCTACCTGGACCGCACCGGCGGCGGTTCCTCGTCGGACTCCGCGGGCTCGGGCCACTACGACGACTCGGTCGCGGAGGACCGGGACGTCGAGACCGCCGTGCAGTTCGCCCTCGCCCAGCTGGGCGTACCGTTCCGCACGGCCGGCAACGGGCCGGACGGCTACGACTGCTCGGGCCTGGTGCAGCAGTCCTTCCGGCGCGGCGGGATCGACCTGCCGCGCGTGGCCAACGACCAGTACGCGGCGACCACGCCGATCGGGGCGAGCCAGTTGCGCCGCGGTGACCTGCTGTTCTGGGCGCCGGACGGGACCGCCCGGGGCATCCAGCACGTGGCGATCTACCTGGGCGACAACAGGTACGTCGAGGCCGCGCGGCCCGGGACCAACGTCCGGGTCTCGGGGATCAGCAGCGGCTACTACCCGGCGTTCATGGGGCGCCCGTAGCGGGGCCGGACGCCCGCCCGTCGGGGGTGCCGGGTCCGCCCGGTGCCCCCGACGGGCGCTGCGCGGGCGGGGCCCGGTGCTCGCCGACGCGTGGTCGGAGGTCCGTCGGGCGGGGCAGGGCGCCGCGGGCGCCGAGGCCGGTGACCGCGAAGGCCCCGGCGGCGACGGCGGTGGCGGCCGCCTCGGACAGCGCGGCGCCGCGGGCGAGCGCGGCGGCCAGGGCGCCGCAGAAGACGTCGCCGGCGCCGGTGGTGTCGACCACCCGGACGGCGGGGGCGGGCAGCCGGGCGGACGTTCCGGCCACGGCGACCAGCGCACCCTCGCCGCCGAGGGTGACCACGGCGCCCTCGGCGCGTTCGGCCAGGACCCGGGCGGCCTCGGAGACGTCGGCGGCGCCGGTGAGCTGGCGGGCCTCGACGGCGTTCGCGACGACCAGCGGGCGGCGTCCGGAGGGGCCGGCGTCCGGCAGGGGCCCGGCCGGGGCGGTGTTGTGCAGCCAGCGGGTGCCGCCCGAGGGGCCCGCGGCGGTGAGGGCGGCGGCGGCCGCCCGGATGCACTCCGCGGGGACCTCGTTGCTGGTCAGGACCACGTCGACGGGGAGCAGGCGGAGGCGGGTGAGCGCGGCGGTGACCTCCTCCGGGGTGAGGTGGGCATTGGCGCCGGGCACCACGACGATGCTGTTCTCGCCGGACGGGTCGACCATGACGATCGCCTGACCGGTGGGCGCGCCCGGGTGGGTGAGTACGGCGCTCGTCTCGACCTGCGCGCCCCGCAGATCGGCGAGCGCCGCTTCGCCCTCGGTGTCCCGCCCGACCTTGGCGACCAGGTGCGTCGCCGCCCCCAACCGGGCCGCGGCCACCGCCTGGTTGGCCCCCTTGCCGCCGAAGCCCCGGGCGGCGCCGGTGGCGAGGACGGTCTCGCCGGGAGAGGGGAGCACGGGGCAGCGGAGGATGCGGTCGGTGTTGACCGAGCCGATGACGACGACCCGACCGGCGGGAAGCAGCTTCATCGTTCCTCTGTACGCGGCGGGGCGCGGGTGGCGCAAGGAGGCGGGCGGTCACGGGCGAACGCGGGGGCGAACGCGGGGCGGGCACGGCGTGAGCACAGAGCGGGCACGGGGCGTGCACGCGGGAGCGCGAGGGTGCACGGGTGGGGGTGTGCGGAGCGTACAAGCGGGGCGCGCGCGGCAGGTCGACCCATCGGGCGCCCTGTGCTCCCGCCGTGGTGAAGGGGTGCAATTTTGATGTAGACCGGTCTGCATATTTCCGTCCATGGGCTCCTGACCTGGGCACATGCCGCTGTCACGGGGCAGACCGGGGCGTGGGGGCGGGCGCGCCGGGGAGGTATGGGGAGCGGCATGGCGCGGGTACCACCACGGGTGGCGCTGGTTCGACCGACGGGGGCGCTGCCCGGTGCGAACGGCATCGGGGGAAGTCGAGGGCAGGGGACGTTGTGATCGTCTGGGTCAATGGCACATTCGGGGCGGGCAAGACGAGCGCCTGCCGAGAGCTGGTGGAACTGCTGCCCGGGAGCGTGCTCTTCGATCCCGAGCTGGTGGGCTTCGGCCTGCGCCGGATGCTCCCGGCCGACCGGTTGGCGACGGTGTCCGACTTCCAGGACCTGGCGGCCTGGCGCCGGCTGGTGCCCGAGACGGCGGCGGCGCTGCTCGGTGAGGTCGGGGGCCCGCTGGTGGTCCCGATGACCCTGCTCAGGGAGGACTACCGGGACGAGATCTTCGGCGATCTGGCCTCGCACGGGATCACGGTGCACCACTTCGTGCTGGACCCTGAAGAAACGATCCTGCGCGACCGCATAGCCCACCGCGAGGAGTGCCCGGGCGATCCGCAGGGCAGCGAGCGGGTCCGCAGCTGGTGCCTCGAACACCTGCCCCACTACCGCGCCGCCCGCCGCTGGCTGGTCGGGGACGCCCGGATGATCGACACCAGCGAGCTCTCCCCCCGGGAGACCGCGCACCGGATCGCCGAGCTGGTCCGGGTCGGCGCCGCCCGCTGCCCGATCGTCCAGACCCCGGACCCGACCGGGGACACCGTGGCCTCCGCCGTGCTGTTCTTCGACGAACAGGACCGCGTGCTGCTGGTCGACCCGGTCTACAAGCCCGACTGGGACTTCCCCGGCGGCGTGGTCGAGCGCGGCGAGGCCCCCACCGACGCCGCCCTGCGCGAGACCGCCGAGGAACTGGGCCTGCGCCTGGACCCGTCCACGCTGCGCCTGCTCGCCGTCGACTGGGAACCGCGCACCGGCCCCCGCCGCGGCGGCCTGCGGCTGATGTACGACGGCGGCCTGCTGGACGAGGAGGGCCGGCAGCACCTGCTGCTCCAGCAGGAGGAGCTGCGCAGCTGGCGGTTCGTCACCCTGGACGAGGCCGGCGAGCTGCTGCCGCCGGGGCGCTACCGGCGGCTGGCGGCCGCGCTGGACGCGCGGCGGAGCGGCGAGCTGCGGTACCTGGAGGCGGGGAGCCGGGTGGCCGTCGGGCTGGCGAGCACGGCGGACGCGGCGTAGGGCCGGTACGGCGGACGCGGCGCTGCGGCCGGTGGGCACGGCCGGTCTGTCGGCGGGGCCGGTCGGGGCGCTACGGCCGGTGGGCGCGGCCGGTCGGGGCGGGGCAGGGGCGTCGGGGCGCGGCGGGATCCGTCGGCGCGGGGCGGCGGGCGGGGCGGGAGGCCGGCGGGGTGGCCCGCGGAACCCCGTCCGGTGCACCTCCGGTGCGCCGTGCCGCGGTGGCGGGCGGGAGGATGGGGGCATGCCGTTCACGCTGAGCCATCCCGCCGCCGTCCTGCCCCTGCTGCGTGCCGCCGGCGCGCGCGGGCCCCTGGTGGCCTCGGCGCTCGTCGCCGGGTCGATGGCGCCGGACGTGCCGTTCTTCGCCGAGTCCCTGCTGCCCGGGGTGTACGCCCACGGCGGGCTGACGCACCGCTGGTGGGCGGTGCCGACGCTGGACGTGGCGGTCGCCGGCGCACTGGTGGCCGGCTGGCACGGGCTGCTGCGCGGGCCGGTGGTGGCGCTGCTGCCCGAGCGCTGGGCGGGCGGCGCCGAGGCGCTGACCGCCCGCCGGGCTGCGGACGCCCGGGACCCCGGGGACACCCGGGACTCAGGGGACACCCGGGGCCCCGCAGGCGTCGGGGCGGTCGGTGGCGCGGCGTGGTTCGCGGCCTCGGCGGCGATCGGCGCGGCCACCCACGTCGGCTGGGACGCGTTCACCCACGGGGGCCGGCTGGGGGTGCGGCTGCTGCCCGTACTGGACCGGCCGGTGGCCGGGGTCCCGCTGTACGAGGTGGTGCAGTACGGCAGTTCGGCGCTCGCCCTGGCGGCGCTGGGCGGCTGGGCGGTGCGTGCGGTGCGGGCCGTGGAGCCGGTGCGGCCGGCCGTGCGGCTCGCGCCCCGGACCCGGCGCGCGGCCGTCGCGCTGCTGGGCGCGGCGACGGCCGCCGGGGTGGTGCACCGGCTGAGCCCACTGCGGCGGAACCTGGTGCCGGAGGTCTGCTTCGGCGCCGGGGCCGGGCTCGCGGCGGGCGCGGTCGGGTACGCGGCGGTGCTGGCGGCCGCCCGCCGACTGCGCGGCGGACGGCCGGACGCCGTCGGGCGGGCTTCCCGTGGCGACGCCCCGAAGGTCCGTCAGACGGAGCGCAGTTCGGCGTAGCGGCGGAGGAACAGCGCCTCGGTGAGGGCCATCCGCTCCAGCTCCTGCGGGTCGACGCTCTCGTTGACCGCGTGGATCTGGGTGGTCGGCTCCTCGACGCCGATCAGCACGATCTCGGCCTGCGGGTAGAGCGAGCGCAGGGTGTTGCAGAGCGGGATCGAGCCGCCCTCGCCGGAGGTGACCATCGGGGTGCCGAAGGCCTCGGCCATCGCCTCGCCCATCGCCTCGTACGCCGGGCCGCCGGTGTAGGCGCGGAACGGCGCGCCGTTGCCCTGGCGCTCGACGGTGAGCCGGGCGCCGAGCGGGACCTGCGCCTCCAGGTGGGCGACCAGCGCGTCCTGGGCGGCGTGCGGGTCCGAGCCCGGCGCGACGCGCAGGCTGATCAGGGCCTTGGCGGTGGCCTGGACGGAGGAGGTGGCGCCGATCACCGGCGGGGCGTCGATGCCGAGGACGGTGACGGCCGGGCGGGCCCAGAGGCGGTCCGCGATGGTGCCGGTGCCGGTCAGGGCGACGCCGTCGAGCACCTTGGCGTCGGCGCGGAACTGCTCCTCCGGGTACTGCACGCCGGACCAGGTCTGGTCGGCGGTCAGGCCGGCCACCGCGACGTCGCCGTTCTCGTCGTGCAGCGAGGCCAGTATCCGGACCAGGGACTGGAGGGCGTCCGGGGCGGCGCCGCCGAAGGCACCGGAGTGCAGGTTGCCGGCCAGCGTGGTGACCGTGGCCTCGACGACCGTCATGCCGCGCAGCGAGGCGGTCACGGTGGGCAGGCCGGGGGCGAAGTTGCCGGTGTCGCCGATGACGATGGCGTCGGCGGTGAGCAGCTCGGGGTGGGCCTCGGCGTAGCGCTCCAGGCCGCCGGTGCCCTGCTCCTCGGAGCCCTCGACGATGATCTTCAGGCCGACCGGGTAGGCGTCGCCGTGGACCTGACGCAGCGCCCGCAGGGCGGTCAGGTGCATCAGGATGTTGCCCTTGCAGTCGGCGGCGCCGCGCCCGTACCAGCGGCCGTCGCGCTCGGTCAGCTCGAAGGCGGGGCTGAGCCAGGCGTCCTCGTCCAGCGGGGGCTGCACGTCGTAGTGGGAGTAGAGCAGGACGGTCGGCGCACCCTCGGGGCCGGGCAGCTCGCCGTAGACGGACTGGGTGCCGTCCGGGGTGTCCAGCAGCCGGATGCCGGTCAGGCCCTCGGCGGCGAAGGCCTCGGCGACCCAGTGCGCGGCCTTCTCGCACTCCTCGACCGGGAACTGGCGCGGATCGGCGACCGAGGGGAAGGCGACCAGCTCGGCGAGGTCGGTGCGGGCACGGTCCATCAGGGACCGGACGGCGTCGGCCAGGGGCTGTGACATCGGGGCTCCGAGGAGACGGTCCGCCCTGGGGTGGAGCGGGCGGAGGAGGTGGTTTGCGGTAGTGCCGATCATAGGCGGGCGGAACGGGGAGTTCCGAGGGTGCGGGGTGAGCGGGTGGCGCCGGTGCGGGGGCGGCGCGCTCGCCGGGCGGGGCCGGACGCATAGGATTGCTCGACGTGACTGACTCCGGAAGCTCCGATTCCCGCAGCCCGCTCGACAGCCCGGCCGAGAACGGTCCGACCGACGACGCGGCCGCGCCGCTGGACGGCGTCTGGGACGTCGTGGTGGTCGGCGCCGGACCGGCGGGCTCCTCGGCCGCGCACGCCGCCGCGGCCCAGGGCCGCCGGGTGCTGCTGCTCGACAAGGCCGAACACCCCCGGTACAAGACCTGCGGCGGAGGCATCATCGGCCCCTCCCGGGACAGCCTGCCGCCGGACTTCCGGCTGCCGCTGCAGGACCGGGTGCACGCCGTCACCTTCGCCTACGACGGCAGGTACACCCGCACGCGGCGGTCCAAGCGGATGCTGTTCGGCCTGGTCAACCGTGACGAGTTCGACCTGCGCCTGGTGCAGGCGGCCAAGCAGGCCGGGGCGGTGCTGGTCACCGGAGTGACCGTCACCGGCGTCGAGCAGCGCGGCGGCGAGCACCGGACGGCGCTGGTGACGGCCGCCGACGGGCGGACCTTCGAGGCCCGTGCGGTGGTGGGCGCGGACGGCAGCGCGAGCCGGATCGGCCGGCACGTCGGTGTGACCTTCGACCAGATCGACCTCGGCCTGGAGGCGGAGATCCCGGTGCCGGCGCAGGTCGCCGCCGACTGGGCGGGCCGGATCCACCTCGACTGGGGCCCGCTGCCCGGCAGTTACGGCTGGGTGTTCCCGAAGACCGAGACCAGCAGCCTGACCGTCGGCGTCATCTCGGCGCGCGGCGACGGCGAGCGGACCAAGCAGTACCTCGCCGACTACATCCGCCGGCTGGGCCTGTCCGGGTTCACCCCCCAGGTCGAGTCCGGGCACCTGACCCGCTGCCGGGCCGAGGACTCGCCGCTCTCCCGCGGCCGGGTGCTGGTCGCCGGGGACGCGGCCGGACTGCTGGAGCCGTGGACCCGCGAGGGCATCTCCTACGCGCTGCGCTCGGGCCGGCTGGCCGGCGAGTGGGCGGTGAAGGTCGCCGAGTCGGGCGACGCGGCGGCGGTGCGGCGCGAGGCGCTGAACTACGCGTTCGCGGTCAAGGCCGGGCTGGGCGTGGAGATGCGCGCGGGCAAGCAGCTGCTGGGCGCCTTCGAGCGGCGGCCGTACCTGTTCCACGCGGCGGTCTGCCTGGTGCCGGCGGCCTGGCGGGCCTTCGCCCGGACCACCCAGGGGCACACCTCCTTCTCCCAGGTGCTGCGGCAGTACCGGGCCGCGCGGCGGCTGACGGCGATGGCCTCGCGGTAGCTCGGTAGCTCGGTAGCGCGGCCGTCGTGACGCGGGGCCGGTGCTCCTCCCCGGTGCGGGGCGGAGTGGGGCTGTCCTCTCTCTCGGTGGGGGGGGAACCCCCCGGCCCCGTCCTGCCTGCGGCGCGGGCTGTGCGGGCCCGGGTCGCGGCGGGCGTGTACGTGGGCCCGGGCGGGCCGGGCGTGTGCGTGGGCCCGGGCGGCCTCGGGCGGACTACTTGAGGCCGGTGTCCAGCGCGGACATCAGGGTGCCGGACGGGGTGTCGCCGGACATCTCCCAGATCATGCCGCCGAGCAGGTTCTTCGACTTGAGGTAGGCGGTCTTCTGCGCGATCGACCACGCGTCGTCGAAGGTCCACCACTGGCCGCCGGCGCCCGTGTAGCCGTACGTCGCGACGGACTTGGGGTCGTGGTAGACCTTGAGGCCGGAGAGGCTGGTGATCAGGTTGTTGTACCCGCGGGTACCGGCCTCGTCGGAGAACTGGCCCGGTGCGGCGCCGTTCGCCGACTGCCAGGCGCCGTTCGCGCCGCCGTCCGCGACGCTCTGCCAGCCGCGCCCGTAGAACGGGAAGCCGATGGTCAGCTTGCGCGGGTTGACCCCGGCGTTCAGGTACGTCTGGACGGCCGTGTCCACGCTGAAGTGGGTGGTGTACGGGTCGTTCGGGTCCTGGTAGAGGTTGGAGGCGTGGCCGGTGCGGTTCGGCTCCCAGGAGTTGTCGCTGCCCGAGCCGTGGAAGTCGTAGCCCTGGACGTTGGCGATGTCCAGCGAGCCGAAGATCTTCGAGAGGTCCCAGCCGGCGGCGACCTTCGCCGGGTCGGCCGGGGTGAAGGCGGTGAGCAGCTTGTGCGAGCCGCCCAACGCGTCCAGCTGCTTGCGGAATTCGGCCAGCAGCAGGGTCAGGTTGCCCTTGTCGTTGGCGCTCCAGTGGTTGCCCGGGTGGCCGTCGCCGGAGCCGGGCCACTCCCAGTCGAGGTCGATGCCGTCGAAGATGCCGGCGGCCACGCCGTCGCCGCCGGCGCCGTTGTAGGCCGGCAGGTTGCCCTTGATCCAGGTGTCGATGCAGGACTTGACGAACTTCTGCCGGGACGCGTCGGTGGCGGCGGCGTCGGAGAAGTACTTGGAGTAGGTCCAGCCGCCGAGCGAGACGACCACCTTCAGGTTCGGGTACTTGGCCTTGAGCTTCTTCAACTGGTTGAAGTTGCCGCGGAGTTTGCCCCAGCCGTCGTCGGCCACGCCGTCCACCGACTGGTCGGCGCTCATCGCCCGGCCGTAGTCCGCGTCGGCGTCACCGGCGCCGGTGCCCTGGTCCGGGTCCTCCGGGTTGCCGCTGGTGCCCTTGGTGACGCCCGCCATGCAGGTCAGGTTGACCGGATCGATGTTCTCGAAGGCGTAGTTGATGACGTCGAGCTTGGCGGCGGCGCCCGAGGTGTCCAGGTTCTTGACGAAGTACTGGCGGCCGTAGATGCCCCACTGGACGAAGTAGCCGACCCGGGCGTACTTTCCGGCACCGACCAGGTCCGAGGTGGTCACGGAGAGCGGGGCGGACGCGGGTGAGGCGTTGTCGGCGGGGTCCCGGGCCTTCACGGTGAAGGTGTAGGCGGTGGACGGCGACAGGCTGCCGACGGTCGCGCCGAGCGTGCTGCCGGTGACCGTGGCCGCCAGGGTGCTGCCCTGGTAGACGTCGTACGCGGCGACCCGGACGTTGTCGGTGGCGGCGTTCCAGGCGAGCTTCACGTCCGTCGAACTGACCGCCGTCGCCCGGAGGTTGGTCGGTGCGGTGGGCGGCGAGGTGTCGGTGGACGGATCGAAGGTGGACGCGGTGACGGACGGACTGAGCGGGCCGGTGTTGCCGCGGCTGTCCTTGGCCCGGACGGTCAGGGTGTACGAGGTGGCCGGGGTGAGGCCGGTGACCAGGACGCCGGTGGACGGGCCGGAGGCGAGCACGGTGCCGCCGCTCAGCACGTCGTAGCCGACGACCGGGAAGTCCCCGCCGGTGGCGGTCGGCCAGCTCAGCGCGAGCGTGTGCGCGGTGGACTCGGTCACCGTCGGGGTGCCCGGCGCGGACGGCGGGACGTCCGCGGAGCCGTCGCACTTGTCGCCGTTGATGCGGCAGTTGAGCGGGGTGGAGACCGGCCCGTTGCCCACGAACCAGAAGCTGTACGGCTCGGTGGTGCCGTGGGCGTTGACGGTGGAGTTGTAGAACGCCGCCGTGGCGGTGACGTGCCGGCCGTTGACGGTGGCGGTGCCGTTGTAGCTGTTGCCGATGGTGACGCCGGCCGGGAGGTCGAACTCCAGGGTCCAGCCGCTCACCGCGGTGGCGTTGTCGTTGTGGACGATGTAGGTGCCCTGCCACCAGGAGCCGTTGTCGGCGGTGGTGAAGGTGGCGGTGAGCTTTCCGGCGGCGTTCGCCGGGGCGGCCAGCGCGGTGAGCGCGGCGAGGGGAAGGAGCAGGACGGAGAGCAGTGCCAGCAGTCTGCTGCGCACGCGCGGGCGCCCGGCCCGGGATCGAGCGGACATGGTTCTCCCTGTGGCTGTGGGGGTTGAACAGGGTGACGTAGAACCTGGGTTGATCCATTGATCCGTGTGCGATCGATGCCTGTGCCGTGGGGAGGCGAAGGCATGGGAACTGTAGGAGGACTGGACCAATGCGTCAACAGGTCTGTACCACTGATGGGCTTCCCGTCCCCGGCTTCGCCCCAGCCTCCGTCAGTTCGGTCCCGCCTCCGTCAGTTCGCCCCCGCCCCCGTCAGCTCGTCCCCGAGCGGGCTGCGCCGGTACAGCACCGAGCGGCCGTGCCGCGCCCGGGTGACCAGGCCGGTGGCGGCGAGGACGGAAAGGTGCTGGCTGACCGCGCCCGGGGTGACGCCGAGCCGGAAGGCGAGGTCGGTCGTGGAGGCGGGCTCGGCGAGCAGCGCGAGCAGCCGAGCCTTCGGCGCGCCGACCAGCGCCGCCACGGCCTGCGGCGGCACCGGCGTGCCCCGGCCGGCCAGCCCGGCCTGTCCGCGTGCCGGGTAACTGATCTGCGGCGCACGGTCATTGCTGATCATCGTGATCGCGCCGCGGACGAAGAAGGTCGGACAGAGCACCAGGCCGCGCCCGTCCACAGGTGTCTCCACGTCCCCGTCCGTCCAGTTCCGGCTGATCGACAGGACGCCGTTCTCCCAGTGGAGCCGGTGGTCCAGGTCGGCGAAGAGGGCCGCCGCGCCGTGTTGGGCGAGCAGCCGGGCGCGGTAGACCAGGTCGGCCTCCAGAACGGCGCGGGCCTGCGGCCACCAGGAGGGGGCGAGGCACACCTCCCAGTACTCCTCCAGCGTGTCGGCGATCCGCGCCAACAGCCGTTCCGGGCGGGCGAGTCCGGCGGCGAGTGCGGCGGGCAGCGGTTGGCCGTGCGAGAGGAACGTCTGCTCCAGTTCGGCGCGCAACTGCTCCGGCGGGAACGCCCGGACGGTCGCGATCTCGGAGCGGAACTCGGGCGAGGGGGAGGTGGGGCGCGGCGTCAGGAAGTCGGGGACGAAGCGGTTCTCGGCGACGAGCGAGAGCAGAAGACGGGAGTCCAGCCGTTCGAAGGCGGGCCTGAGCTGCTCGAAGGCCCTGGTCTGGAGGTGGTAGACGCCCGGGTGGGTCCACATCCGCAGGCTGAGCGCCGCCTCGTGGATCGGGGAGACGGCGAACCAGGTGGTGGCGAGGTCGGCCAGGCGGAGCGTGAACCGGTGCACGGGGCATCCTTCTGCGGGGATCGGCCGGGGCAGGCAGTCCGGCTTCGGATTCAGCCAGAGCCTAAAGGAGTACTGGTCCGCTCCGGCGCGCGGTGGGATCCATGCATGACCACCTCGACGGCGGAGTCCTCCGCACCTTCCCCTGCCGTGCCCGAAGACCGGGCTGCGCCTGCGACCCCCCGTGCCACCGGGGTCGTCGCCGCGCTGCGACGCCGGCTGCACCCCGACCCGACGGTCCGTCGGCTGGCGGGGATCACCCTGGTCAACACGGTGGGCAACGGCCTCTCCCTCTCCGTCGCGGTGCTGTTCTTCACCCGGGTGCTCGGTCTGAGCGCCGCCCAGCTGGGCCTCGGGATGACCGCCGCCGGACTGTGCGGGGTCGTCGCGAGCGTGCCGGCCGGCCGGGCCGCCGACCGCTGGGGTGCGCGGCGGGTGCTGGTGGTGCTGGTGTCGGTGCAGGCGATCGGCACCGCCGGGTACGCGCTGGTGCACAGCTACCCGGCGTTCGTCGCGCTGGCCTGCCTGGTCTCCGCCGTCGACCGCGGCTCCGCCGCCACCCGGAACGCGCTCTACGCCGAGGTGCTGCCCGCCGACCGCCGGGTGGCGGGCCGGGCCCACCTGCGGGTGGTGACCAACGTCGGGATCTGCCTGGGAACGGCCATCGGCGCGATCGCGCTCCAACTGGACACCCGGCCGGTGTACCTGACGGCGATCCTGGCCGACGCCGCCTCCTACGTGGCCGTCGCCGTGCTGTTCCACCGCCTCGACATCCCGCAGCGCCCGTCGGCGACCGGAGCCTCGGCGCCCGGAGCGGCAGTGCCGGAGCCCTCGGAGCCATCCGAGCCGTCCGAGCCGTCGGAGTCCGGGGCGGCAGTGTCCGAGCCGTCCGCGAAGACCGCAGTCGCGAACCCGTCGGACCCCTCGGGCCGGGGCGTCAAGCAGGGCCGGCGGCCGAACCCGGCGCTGCGGGACGGCCCGTTCCTGGCCGTGACGGTGCTGAACGCACTGCTCTGCCTGCAGTTCGCCGTCCTTGAGGTCGGCATACCGCTCTGGATCGTCCAGGAGACCGACGCGCCGCGGATCACCGTCGCGGGCACCCTGATCGTCAACACCCTGCTGGTGATCACCCTGCAGGTGCGGGCCACCCGGGGCACCGAGGAACGGACGGGGGCCGCCCGGGCCTGCGGGCGCGCCGGAGTGGTGCTGGCCGCCTCCTGCCTGGTCGTCTCGCTGGCGCACGGTCTGCCCGCGGGCTTCGCGGCCGTGGTGGTGCTCGGCGGGGTCGCGCTGCAGTCGCTCGGCGAGGTCGTCGCGCAGGCGGGCGGCTGGGCGCTCAGCTACGACCTCGCGGGCGAGCGCGATCACGGTGCCTACCAGGGCGTCTTCAACGCGGGGACGGCGGCGGCGCTGATGGCCGGCCCGGCGCTGGTCGGCACCCTGGTCATCGGGTACGGCATGGTCGGCTGGGTCGTCCTGGGCACGGTGCTGGCCGCGGCGGGCCTGGCGATGCGCCCCGCCGTCCGATGGGCCGGGCGGCGGGACGCGAACCCCGGCGCGGTGTGAGACGCGCCGGCCCCGGGCCGGCTACTCGGGGACGATCGCCATCGCCTCGATCTCGATCAGCACCTCGGGCTTGAACAGGGCGGCCACCTGCATCGCGGAGGAGGCCGGCAGCGGAAGGGAGCCGAAGTGCTCGTCGCGGGCCTCGCGGACGGCCGAGAGGTGGGCGATGTCCGTCAGGAAGTAGGTGAGCTTCACGACGTGCTCGAACCCGGCCCCGGCGGCGGCCAGGCAACGCCGCAGGTTCTCGAAGACCTGCCGCGCCTGCGCCTTCGGATCGCCCTCGCCGACCAGGTTCCGCTGCTCGTCGAAGGCGACCTGGCCGGACACCTGGACCATCCGGCCGCTGCCGGTGACGACCTGGGTGTAGCCGGTGCCGGGCGCGACTCCGGGGGGCTCGGTGATGTGGGTGAGGTGAGAGGTGGTCATGGCGCGGATCCTGATCCACGATCCGCCGGAGTCGCAAGCCCCGGCCCCGGCGGCCGACCGGCCTCAGCGCACCACATCGGGCAGTTCGCGCAGGAACGGGCGGTCGGTGGAGGGGAGTTGGGCGGCCGGTCCGCCCGAGCGCAGCACCACGTCGAGGACGGCGTCCGGATCGGCGGCGTAACCACCGCTGGCCCACGCCGCGTTGGCCTCCACCACGGCCCAACGGCCGTCCTCCGTACGCCCGACGTCCACCACGGTGGCACTGGGCAGCGGCGCGTCCGAAGCCGACGCGGCCAGCACGTCGGCGGTGAAGGCGAGCACCTCGGCGGCCTCCCCGCCGGGTGCACCGTCGGGAGCCCCGGCGGTCTCCAGCGGCGCGACGGACAGGTCACCGTCCACGGCGTAGCGCGAGCCGGCCCGCACCGCGCCGTCCAGGACGAACAGCCGGTACTCGACGCCGAACCGAACGACCTCGCTCACCAGCACCGGCGTGTCACCGTCCAGCAGTTCGGGCCCCGGCAGCGTCCCGCCGTCGGGGTGGACCCGGGCGGCGAACAGCTTGTCCGCCGGCGGCTTGACGAAGGCCGGGCGGCGCAGCCGGCGCGCCTCGGCCAGGGTGCCGAAGGAGACCCGGCGTCCGGTCAGCGCGAGCGGCAGCCGGGTCAGCCAGTCGGCGGCGGGCTCCAGCAGGCCGAGGCCGAGCTCCCGTCCGACGGCGTCGCCGAACAGCGGTCCGCCGTACACGTGCACCGCCGAGCCGCGCAGCCCGGGCGGCGCCTGCCAGGACGTCGCGGTGCACGCCCGCAGGCCGCGGCGTCCGGCGGCGGTGCGGAGCTGGAGGCCCGTCTCGTTGATGCGAGGCGCGAGCAGCAGGACGGGATCGGCGGTGGTCATGGCGACGATGCTGCCCCCGGTGCGGGGCCCGCCACCACCGGATTTCGGCGGGGAGGAGCGGCCGGGAGCCGGTACCGGCCGGCCGGTCCGCTCCGGCCGAGGGACGGGTGGGCTCTGGCCGAGGGGCGGGTGGGCTCTGGCCGAGGGGCGGGTGGGCTCTGGCCGAGGGGCGGGTGGGCATGCCAGAGTCGTGCCGCGTCGTCCGGGGCACCTCCCGGACCGCACCCGCAGTTCCGACCCACCCGCAGTTCCGACCCACCCTCAGCCGGAAAGCAGGCCCGCCGATGACCAGCGCAGCGCCCCTCGTCCACGTCAGCACCGCCGACGCCGTCACCACGCTCACCCTCGACTCGCCGCACAACCGCAACGCGCTCTCCACCCGGCTGATGGCCGAGCTGCACGCCGGGCTGGCCTCCGCCGCGGCCGACCCGGAGGTCCGCGCGGTGGTGCTCGGACACACCGGCAAGGTGTTCTGCGCGGGTGCCGACCTCTCCGAGGCGACCGGCGCGGACCCGACGGTCGGCCCGCGCGGACTGGTCGAGCTCCAGCGGGCGATCGTGGACTGCGCGAAGCCGGTGATCGCCGTCATCGACGGGCACGTCCGGGCCGGCGGGCTCGGTCTGGTCGGCGCGGCCGACCTCGCCGTCGCCGGACCGGCCTCGACCTTCGCCTTCACCGAGGTGCGGCTCGGCCTCGCGCCCGCCGTCATCTCGCTGCCGCTGCGCCCGAAGCTGGAGCCGCGCGCCGCCTCCCGCTACTACCTCACCGGCGAGGTCTTCGACGCCGCCGAGGCCGCCCGGATCGGGCTGATCACCAGCGCCACCGACTCCGCCGAGTCCACCGGCGTGGTGCTGAAGGGCCTGCTGGACGCGCTGCGCCTGGGCTCCCCGCAGGGCCTGGCGGAGTCGAAGCGACTGGCCAACGCCGAGGTGGTGCGCTCCTTCGAGCGGGACTCGGACGAGCTGGTGGAGCTGTCGGCGCGGCTCTTCGGCTCGGAGGAGGCGCAGGAGGGGATGCGGTCGTTCCTGGAGAAGCGGCCCGCGCGCTGGGTGCGCTGACGGCGGGGTTCCCCGGGCGACGGGCCCGCTCGCCCGGGGACACCGGCACACGCGGCCGCCCGGGGGCGGTGCCGCCCCCGGGCGTCGCGAACGCCCGCGCGCGGCGGCGTCACGACCAGCGGACCGCCGCCGCGTCGCTCCACAGGGCGAGCAGGTCCTGATCGCCGATCGCCTTGGTCTCCGTGGCCTGCTCGGCGGACAGCCGGTTCCACAGCAGCGGGTAGAGCTCGTGGGCAGGGCCGGTGAGGGTCAGGTCGGCCGGCTCGGAGCTCTCGCCGGTGGTGACGACCGGCGGCTCCTGGGTGATGGTCAGTCGCCAGGAGCCGGCCCCGTCGGTGGCCCGGACCTGGAGGGTGCGCGGCCGGTCGCTGCGCAGCGCGGAGCGGCTGCGGGTCATGAAGCCGCTGACGAGTTCGTCGATGCCGTCCAGGGCGAGGGCGGTGTCCACGACCTGACCGGGCGTCCCGGCGGCGGAGTCGGCGTCATGGCGGTGGATGGAGGTCTCGTGCGCCTGGCGCCGGGCCCAGAACGCCAGCGGGCGGGACGAGGGCAGGAAGGTCCAGCACTCCAGGTCGGCGGGCGCGGCGGTGAGCACGTCCACCAGGGCGGCGTGGCCCTCGCGGTACCAGTCGAGCAGTGCGGCGTCCGAGGGCATCGGCCCGACGGTGGCCTGCGCGTCCGCCTCGTCCGGCCGGGCCCGCAGGCCCTGGGAGGGAATGGCGGCGGCCCAGCGGTGGACGGAGCCGATGTGCCGCAGCAGGTCTGTCAGCCGCCACTCCGGGCAGGTCGGTACGGGGGCGGACAGCTCGGTGCGGGCTGCGGCCTCGGCGAGCCGGGTGCCTTCGAGGCGCAGCGCGTCGATGTGCTCGGTGATCTCCATGGGACGGAGTCTTCCACCGCGATCGGCCGCCGGTCGCGGACTTCGGACATTTCCTCGGACGCCTCCCGGCGATCGGGCGGACGCTACGGGCCGGTAACGTGAGCGCATGCCGATAACCCGTTCCCTCGTCTCAGCCGTCCGGACCGGTGGCCGCCGCGCCGCCGGACGCCTGGTCCACCGGGGCTGGCGCTGGGTGCAGCGGACCGGCGCGGTCACCAATCGCAACCCCGGCCCGTACCGGTTCGGCGAGCTGGGGGACGGCACGACGCTCAGCTTCCCGCTCGGGGCGGTGTTCAACGAGCAGTGGATCACCGTCGGGCCGTTCTCGATCATCGGCGAGCGGGTCACCATCAGCGCCGGGTTCCTGCCCGGGCTCGACCTCGGGCCGGAGCCGATCGTGCGGATCGGCGGGGGCTGCGTGATCGGCCGGGACAGCCACATCGTCGGCCACCAGTCGATCGTCATCGGCGACGACGTGTGGACCGGGCCGGGCGTGTACATCAGCGACCAGGCGCACGAGTACCGGGACACCGAGCTGCCGATCGGCAAGCAGTGGCCGCGCAACGAACCGGTGGAGATCGGCGCGGGCAGCTGGATCGGCACCGGTTCGGTGATCCTGCCGGGGGCGCGGATCGGCCGCAACGTGGTGGTCGCGGCGGGGGCCGTGGTGCGTGGCGAGGTGCCCGACCACAGCGTGGTCGCCGGGGCGCCGGCCAAGGTGGTGCGCCGCTGGACCGAGGACGAGGGCTGGCAGCCGCCGCTGCGCCACGACGCTCCGCAGCCGGTGCCGGACGGCGTGACCGCGGAGCAGCTGCGCGCCCTGGTCGGCTGGGACCTGCGACTGCCGGGGGAGTCGGGCTGACGTCGCCCGCGAAGGGGCCGGCGCCCTTCGCCGGTGCGGCGCCTTGAACTCGCGAGCAGCGTGAACTACCCCGCGAGGGAGGCCTGTTCGGCGGTGCGGGCGGCGATGGCGGCGGTGATCCGCGGGACGTCGGCGGGGCGCGTCGGATCCAGACCGGTCAGCGCGGCGATCCGGCGCAGCCGGTAGTCGACGGTGTTCGGGTGCAGGTGCAGGGCGCTCGCGGTGTGCCGGCGGTTCAGGCCCCCGGCCAGGTGGGTGCGCAGGGTGATGAGCAACTCTCCGCTGTCGGCCAGCGGTTCGAGCAGTGCGGCGAGCCGGGAGCGGGCCTGGCCGGGCCGGGTGAGCTGGTACTCCAGCAGGATGTCGTCCAACCGGTGCAGGCCCGGAGGCCGGCCGAACGCCCGGGCCACGTCCAGGACTTCGTGGGCGAGGGCGGCCGCGCCGGGCACCTCGGCGGGGGCCGCGGAGACCGCCCCGGCCAGTACCGGGGCGCCGGCCGCGCGGGCCGCCGCGGCGAGGGTGGCGGCGAGCAGCGGCCAGGGTGCCTCGTCGGGATCGTCCCCGTCCGGACCGGGTGACGGCCCGAACGGGACGAGCACCAGGCCGCCCGTGGGGGTGAGTGCGGTGAGTGCCGACTGCCGGGTGCGGTGGTCCAGTTCGGCCTCGAAGCGGCGGAGTTTGCGGCGGGCGGCGATGCCCGGGTCGATGCCGGGGGAGTGTTCGTCGGGGTGGTCGGCGACGGACAGGCAGAGCACGGCGTACCCCGTGGGCAGCCGGAGCCCGGCGCGGTCGGCGGCCCCGTCGGCGAGGGTGCCCGCGAGGAGCGCACCGAGCAGGGAGTGCCGGGTGGCGCCGCGCCGGTCGGTGGTCGGGTGCCGTCCGTCGAGGTAGCCCGCCCCGGCGGCGGTGGCGGCCCGGCGGAGCTGGTCGAGCAGCAGCCGGTTGAGAACGAGCAGGTCGCCGGCGTCGCCGTCCCGGGCGTGCCGGGTCACGAACTCCCAGCAGACCTCCAGGCCGAGGTGGTGGGCGAGCAGCACGGCGTCCAGCGGCAGGCCTTCCTCGGCGCGCCGGGCGGCGGCCTCCCGGACGGCGGTGAACTCCTCGGCGGGGGCGGGGGCCCCGGTCCGTACGGTGTGGGCGAGGGCGCGGATGCGGCGTTCGGTGTCCCGGGTCAGCTCGCCGGTGAGTTGCTCGCGGGGCATCCGGCGGTAGGCCGGCACCCGCTCCACCAGGGCGGCGACCACGGTCTCGGCCAGCTCCCGCGCGCCGCCGAGCAGTCGCTGGTCGGCCGGGAGCCCGCCGATCGCCGGGACGCGCCAGTCCGGCGGCCGGTCGGAGGTGTTCGGGGGCGGGCAGTGGGGTGCGTTGTGACCGGTCACAGAGAACACCGTCCAGGTCTGGGGAACGCCCAAGGGCCGGGCCGGAGGGGCGACCGCATGATGGAGCCCTCGGGTTACCTGTTGGTAACAAACTTCCGCCGTGGAGGCAACAGTTGAGAACCCCACTTCTCCGCTTCCCCGCAACTCCCCTGCGCGGCAGGGCCGGTGGCGCGCTGGGCGTCCTGCTGCTGGCGGGGGCGCTGCTGGTCGGGGCGACGGCGTCGCCGGCGGGCGCCGCCACGTCCCCTTCGGCGCCGGCTGCTGCCGCCACGTCGCCTTCGGCGCTGGCTGCCGCCGCCGTGACCGCTACGCCTGACGGCTCCGCCGAACTGCCGCCCGACGGTGACACGGTGGCCTCACCGCCCGGCGCCAACGACTGGACCTGCCGGCCGAGCACCGCGCACCCCGACCCGGTCGTCCTGGTGCACGGCACCTTCGCCAACCGCTACGAGAACTGGCTGGCGCTCTCCCCGCTGCTGAAGAGCCTCGGGTACTGCGTCTTCGCCCTCGACTACGGGACCATCCCCGGCATCACCTCCAGCGGCAGCGGCCTGCTGCTGCCGATCGGCGGCCTCGGGCCGGTCCCGGAGTCGGCGGCCCAACTCGCCCGGTTCGTGGACCTGGTGCGGAACGCGACCGGTGCCGCCAAGGTCGACATCGTCGGGCACTCCCAGGGCGGCATGATGCCGAACTACTACCTCAAGTTCCTCGGCGGCGCGTCCAAGGTCGGCAGGATGGTCGGGCTGGCACCGTCCAACCACGGCACGACCCTCGACGGGATCACCAACCTGGTGCCGTACTTCCCGGGCGTCGCGGACCTGATCTTCACGGTCTGCCAGGCCTGCCGGGACCAGGCGGTGGGTTCCGACTTCAACAAGGTGATGGCCACCCGGCCGGACACCGTGCCGGGAGTGAGCTACACCGTGGTCTCGACGGTCCTCGACGAGGTCGTCACCCCGTGGCGGACCCAGTTCCTGAGCGGCCCGGGCGTCGACAACGAGGTGGTGCAGGGGCACTGCCCGGTCTCGCTGGTGGAACACGTCGGGATCGCGTTCTCGCCGACGGCGCTGCACCTGGTGACCAACGCCCTGGACCCGGCGCACGCCACGCCGGTGTTCTGCGGGTGAGTCCGACGGCGGGCCGGTGACGGCGCTCCTGCCTCCGGGTGTTCCGGGCGGCGGGAGCGCCGTTCCGTGTGGGTGTGTGGGTGCGCCGGTGTGCGGGTGCGGGGGGTGCGGGGGGTGCGGGGCTGCGGGGGTGCGCGGGTACGGCGGCTGCCGGCGTGTCGGCCCGTCCGCCCGCCGGCCTGCCCGCTGTCAGGGCGTGGTACGGAAGCCGACGACGGCGGTGGTGCCGTTCGGGTGCAGCGCGTACGTGCCCGGGGCGTTGAGCAACACGGCGTCGTAGCGGGTGAGTTCGACACCGTCGACGGCGGCCGTGCCGGCGAGGCAGACCAGGAGGCCGGTGCCTGCGACCGGGACGTCGACCGAGGAGGCCGTGGTGGCCAGCTCCACCGTGGCCTCGACCCGCCCGCGGCGCGTCATCACGTTGAAGTCCACCACCGGGCCGGCCAGCAGGCGGCAGTCGGTGGTGGCGTCGCCGGAGAAGGCGAACGGCCGGAACGGCGCGTCGACCAGCCGCTCGGTGCCGTCGACGGTGAGTGCCATGCCGGGGCCCTCGACCAGGGTGATCACCCGGTCGATCCCGGGGAACGGGGAGAACGGCCCGGCCGAGGCGACGTCCGCGAGGCTGACCCGCCAGTCGAAGGCGTCCAGCCCGGCGCCGGCGGGGAACCCGGCGACCTCCCTGGTCACGCCGCCGCCGTTGAGCCACGCCGTCGCCGGGCGCTCGCTCGCCCGCAGTACCTGGAAGCCTTCGCTGCTCGTCATGGGCCCGCATCCTGTCACATGGCGGACAGCGGGTGACAGATGACAGATTTCATCATCTGTCATCTGTCAGCTGTCGGTTGTCACCTGTCGGCTGTCACCCGCCGCCCGACCGACAGCGGCAGGAGTGCCGCCACCGTGGCCGCGAGCGTCACGGTGGTGAGGGCCAGCGGCAGTCCGGCGGCGTCGGCGAGGAAACCGATCACCACCGGGCCGATCAGCATCCCTCCGTAGCCGAGCGAGGAGGCGAACGCGACGCCCTGCGGCCCACCGGCCTCGCCGGCCCGGGCGATGGCGAGCGGGAAGAGGTTGGCCAGGCCGAGGCCGACCAGGACGAACCCGCAGATCGCGACCGGCACCACCGGTGCCAGGGCGGCGATCAGCATGCCGCCGGCCGCCGTCAGCCCACCGAGCAGCATCAGCCGGTTCTGGCCGAGCCTGATGGACAGCCAGGTGCCGCCGACGCGCCCGCCGGCCATCGCGAACGCGTACGCGCCGTAGCCGGTGGCGGCCACCACGGAGCTCGCACGGACGTCGTCGGTGAGGTGGAGCGTGGCCCAGTCGGCGACCGCACCCTCGCCGTACGCGGTGCAGAGCGCGGTGAGGCCGAGCAGCAGGACGAGCAGCCGGGTCCGGGCGCGGGCCGAGCCGGCATCCGCCGTCGCGGTGCCGGACGACTCCGCGGCACGGCCCGCACGGCCCGCACGATTCGGTGCGACGGCTGCCGCCGCCGGGCTGCGCAGCAGGACGATTCCCGCGCCGACCGTGACGGCCATGCCCAGCGCGGCGCTGAGGGCGAGCGCCCACGCGGTGCTCAGCGGGCCGGCGAGCAGTCCGCTGACCCCGGTGCCGGCCAGCCCGCCGAAGCTGTACCCGGCGTGGAAGCTGGGCATCACGGGCCGCCGCAGCTGCGCGACCAGGTCGACGGCGGCGCTGTTCATCGCGACGTTGGCCCCGCCGTACCCCGCGCCGAACAGCAGCAGCACCCCGCCGAGCGCGGTGACCGAGTGGGCGTGGGCGGGCAGCAGGACGGCGAGGCTGAGCAGGGCGAGCGAGCCGACGGTGACCGGGCGCGAGCCGTACCGCAGGCAGAGCCGGCCGATCATCGGCATGGTGAGGACGGCGCCGATGGAGAGGCAGAGCAGGGCGAGCCCGAGTGCGCTGTGCGAGGCGCCGACCTGCCTGCGGATGTCGGGGATGCGGACGACCCAGGCGGCGAAGAGGAAGCCGTCGATGGCGAAGAACGCGGTGAGGGCGACACGTGCGGCCCCCCAGGGGCTGTCGGCCGCCGGGGGTGTGCTGCGAGACTGGGAGGAGGGATGATGGTTCGGGCGCGCGAGTGGACCGATTTTGTTTCGAAGCGACACAAAGTCACAATAGGGGCGTGCAGCTCTCACCATCAAGCCCGAGGCCCGGTACCGGAACCGACTCCGACGCACAGCGCGACAGTCACCGCCGCGCCGCGCCCGACCGGGGCCGGACGCTGCTGGGTCCTGCGCTCTCCCTGATCCACACCGGCCAGACGCCGACCCGCTCGGCGCTCACCCGGGCGCTGGACGTCACCCGGGCCACGGCCGGCGCGGTCACCGCCGAACTGGAGGCGCTCGGCCTGATCACCGTCGACTCGCGCCCGGCGGGCGGCGGCCGCGGCCGCCCCTCGCACCGGCTCGCGATCGACCCGCAGGGCCCGGTCGTGGTCGCCGGGCAGATCCACGCCGACGGACTGAGCGTCACCCTGGCCGGCCTCGGCGGACTGCTCGACCCGCCCGTCCACCTGCCGCTGCCCGCCGCCACCGACCCGGTCCGGATGCTGCGCGCCGTCGCCGTGGCGGGCGCCGAGCTGGCCCGCGCGACCGACCGTCGCTGCCTGGGTGCCGCCCTCGCGCTGCCCAACCCGGTCACCGAGCCGGACGGCGCCGCCCTCGCCGCGCTGCACTTCGCCTGGCCCAGTGGCACCCCGGTCGCCGACCTGTACGACGTCGAGGTCGGACGCGCCGACCACGGTCCCAGGGCGATGCGCCCGCTGCCCACGGCGATCGCCAACGACGCCAACCTGGCCGCGCTCGCCGAGTACCGGCACGGTGCCGGCCGAGGCGCCCGCCACCTGCTCTTCGTCACGTCCGGCCACCGCGGCGTCGGTGGTGCGCTGGTCATCGACGGCCACCTGCACACCGGCAGCGCCGGCCTGGCCCTGGAGGTCGGCCACCTCACCGTCGACCCGCAGGGCCGACCGTGCAAGTGCGGCAACCGGGGCTGCCTCAACTCCGAGACCGACCCCGACGCACTGTTCGCCGCCGCCGGACTCACCCCGGAGCCGGGGCGCCCGCTGCTCGACCAGGCGCGCGAGCTGTGCCGGGCGGCCGCGACGGACGACCGTGCGCGGGCGGCGGTGGAACACGTCATCGACCGGCTCGGGCTCGGCCTGGCGGGCGTCGCCAACATCCTCAACCCCGACCGGGTGGTCCTCAGCGGGCTGCACCTCCACCTGCTGGACGCCGCGCCCGACCGGCTGCGGTCGGTGGTCGCCGAGCGCAGCCTGTGGGGGCGCAGCGGCCGGGTGCCGATCGTCGGCGCGGAGCTGGCGCACGGCGCGCTCGCGGGCGCGGCCGAGCTGGGCTGGGGGCCGTACCTGGCGGATCCGCAGTCGGTGCCGGTTCTGCCCTGACGGCGATCGAGGGCAGTAGAGGGCAATAGAGGGCGATCGAGGGCGACAGGGCGATCAAGGCGATAAGCGGAAGCTGGGACTGCGAAAACGGTCACTTATCGTGACTCTCATACACTCGTAGTGAGCAGTGGGGGGTCACTACGAGGGAGACAGCGACCATGAGCAGCCAGCGCGGCACCCACCCCCGCATCGAGCCCGGCGTCCAGCCCGGCATCGAGCCGACCGTCGACGTCGACCGCTCCGACCCGGAGTACCGCGCCTGGCTCAAGGAGGCGGTGCGCAAGGTCCAGGCCGACGCCAACCGCTCCGCCGACACCCACTTGCTGCGCTTCCCGTTGCCCGCGGAGTGGGGGATCGACCTCTACCTCAAGGACGAGTCCACCCACCCGACCGGCTCGCTCAAGCACCGCCTGGCCCGCTCGCTCTTCCTCTACGGGCTCTGCAACGGCTGGATCCGGCCCGGAAAGCCGGTGATCGAGGCCTCCAGCGGCTCCACCGCCGTCTCCGAGGCGTACTTCGCCCAGCTCATCGGCGTGCCGTTCATCGCCGTGATGGCCAAGAGCACCAGCCAGGCCAAGATCGACCTGATCCAGTTCCACGGCGGCGAGTGTCACCTGGTCGAGCGCTCGGACGAGGTGTACGAGGCCTCCGCCCGGCTCGCCGAAGAGACCGGCGGGCACTACATGGACCAGTTCACCTATGCCGAGCGGGCCACCGACTGGCGCGGCAACAACAACATCGCCGAGTCGGTCTTCGCCCAGCTGCGCCTGGAGCCGCACCCCGAGCCGGCCTGGATCGTGGCCACCGCCGGTACCGGCGGCACCTCGGCGACCATCGCCCGGTTCGTCCACTACATGCAGTACGACACCCGGATCTGCGTCGCGGACCCGGAGAACTCCTGCTTCTTCGACGGCTGGGTGCACCACGACCCGGACGCCGTCTGCGAGAGCGGCTCGCGGATCGAGGGCATCGGACGGCCGCGGATGGAGCCGAGCTTCGTCCCGGGGGCGATCGACCGGATGATGAGGGTGCCGGACGCCGCGTCGATCGCCGCCGTACGGGTGCTGGAGCGGGTGCTCGGCAAGAAGGCGGGTGCCTCCACCGGGACGGGCCTGTGGAGTGCGCTGCGGATCGTCGCCGAGATGCGCGCGGACGGGCGGACGGGCAGCGTGGTCGGCCTGATCTGCGACCCGGGGGACCGCTACCTGGACAAGTACTACTCCGACGATTGGCTGGCGGGCGAGCGGATCGACATCGCGCCGTACCGGGCGGCGCTGGAGTCCTTCCTCGCGGGCGGCGCCTGGGTGGGCTGAGCCCGGCGGGCGGACAGTCGAGGGCCGACGGATGACAACTGTCAGCTGACAGATTTCATCATCTGTTATCTGACATCTGTTGTCTGTCGCCTGTTCGCCCTCGCCGGTTCGCCCTCGGCTGTCAACCCGAGACCCGGGGCCGTCACCGCCGGATGACCGCCCGGCCGCCTGCGAGGTCGATCCCCGTACGCTTCGGTGCGCCGTCGTGCTCGTCGTCCCGCAGTACCAGTTCGACCCGCCGCTGCTCCAACTGCACCCGCTTGCCCGGGTAGAGCAGCGCGTGCAGCTCCTCCGTCGCGGTCGCACCCGCACCGCGTCCGCCGCCCGCTTCCGCCGTCGGGCGGGCGCGCAGTCGCCGCACCACCGCGCCCAGGAAGAACACCACGACCAGTCCGGCCGGCAGCAGCAACCCGCCCGCCGCGCCCGTCAGCAGCACACCCATGTTCGCCTCAACGGCCCGGTACGGCCGACGAGTTCCCCTGTCGCGACGCGCCTGCCTGCTCCCTGTCCCAGCCCCAGCCCCAGGCTCCTGCCCCAGCCGCCGCTACGGAAGCGGAGCCGTCGGCAGGTCGGCCGGGACGAGCAGCTGGAGTTCCTCCGTGGACGGGTTCGCGAGATGGGCGATCCGCACCGCGTGCCGCTCGACCATGGTCTCGAAGACCTGTCGTGCGGTGCGCCCGTTGCCGAAGTTGGGCCCGCGCTCCAGCCCGCCGAAGTGTTCCAGCAGCGACTTCTCCGTGTCCTCGGAGAGCGCGTACTCGTGTTCGGCGCACTGCGCCCTGGCGATCTCCAGCAGTTCGTCCGCCGTGTAGTCGGGGAAACCGATGGTGCGGGAGAAGCGGGAGGAGACACCGGGGTTGGCGGAGAGGAAGCGCTCCATCTCGGCGGTGTAGCCCGCCACGATGACGACCACCTCGTCCCGGTGGTCCTCCATCAGCTTGACCAGGGTGTCGATCGCCTCGCGCCCGAAGTCCCGTGCCCCGTCCTCGGGTGCGAGCGCGTACGCCTCGTCGATGAAGAGCACCCCGCCGCGTGCCCGGTCGAAGGCGGCCGCGGTGCGGATCGCGGTGGAGCCGATGTGCTCGCCGACCAGGTCCACCCGGGCCACCTCGACCAGGTGCCCGCGCTGGAGCACCCCGAGCGAGGCGAGGATCTCGCCGTAGAGCCGGGCGACGGTGGTCTTGCCGGTGCCCGGTGCCCCGGTGAAGACCAGGTGCCGGCGCAGCGAGGGCGCCTTGAGTCCGGCCTGGCGGCGGCGACGGCCGACCGAGATCAGGTCGATCAGCGTGCGCACCTCCTGCTTGACCGTGGCCAGTCCGACCAGGGAGTCCAGCTCGGCGAGCGCTTCCTCGGCCGGCCGGCAGTCCGGGATCGGCGAGATGGTCGCCGAGCCGCCCGCAGGCGGTGCCAACGCCGGTGCCACCGAGGCCAGTTGGGCCGTGCGCGGTGCCGGTACGTCGGGTGGTCCGAAGGACGAGCCCAGCCCCGGCCCGCGCCCGGACGCCGGTCCGGACCCGCGCCCGGGCCCCGGTCCCGCACCGCCACCGGGGGCGGCGGGGGCGGCCGGTGCCGGAGCGGCCGCGACGTCGTCCGAGATGCACCCCTCCGTGACCGGCCCCGGTTCGGAGAACTCGAACCCGGTCCGCTGGTTGTGCTCGGCCCGGCACCGGATGAGCTGGGTCCGGCAGCCGTCGATGATGTGGAAGCCGAAGCCCTTGCCCTGGGAGACCCGGCAGTCCTCGAAGGTGCCCCGCCCCTGCGCCGAGACGTACACCCCGGCGTCCGTGCTGGCCCGTACGGTGCAGTCGCGCAGCACCGGGTCGGCGCCCTTGGTGACGATCACGCCGGTGGCCACGTCGGAGATCTCGCAGTCGGTGAGGAGTCCGCCGCTGCCGTGGTCGCGGAACCAGAGCCCGGTGCCCGCCTCCTGCACCCGGCAGGAGGCGAGGGAGACGGTGGCCCCGCCGCTGACCGAGACCGCCGAACTGCGGATCCGGCTGAACGAGCAGCCCTCGGCGGTGGCGGCGGAGTCCCGGTCGAGGACGAACAGGGCGTCCGGCAGGTCGTGCAGCGAGCAGTCGGTGAGGGTCAGCCGGGCGCCGTCGCTGACCCACAGTGCCGGGTACTCGCCGGTCGAGCTGTGGATCTGGCAGGACTCGGCGACGGCCTCGGTGCCCTGGTCCCAGACCGACAGCGCCCCGCGCCCGAAGTCCCGGACGGTGCTGTTCGCGAGGCTCAGCCGGGCGCGTCCGCGCAGGTCGGCGCCGTTCTCCGGCAGGTCGTGCACCCGGCAGCCGGTGAGCACCAGCTCGGCCTCGCCGTCCAGGGTCAGGCCGTTGCCGGTGACCCGGTGGATCTCGCAGTCGACCAGCCGCCCGCCCGCCTGGGCCTCGGCCTGCACACCGCTGCCGCGGATCTCGTAGATCTCGCAGCCGGTCAGCTCGGCCGCGCTGCCGGGGTCGGAGAGCAGGACGCCGGCGCCGGAGGCGTGGTGGACGCGGCAGCGGTCCAGGGCCGCGGTGGCGCCGCCGAGGACCGCCAGTCCGGCCTGGCCGGCGGCGGCGACCTCGCAGTCCTCGAAGGCGGCGGCGGTGTTCGCGCCGCGCAGCCGCAGCCCGAGCCCGCCCGGGTTGGTGACCACGCAGCCGCGCAGGGTCGGCCGGGCGCCGTCGGTGATCTCGATCCCGGTGGCCGAGCGGGTCTCGATCCGGCAGCCGCTGAAGGAGGGTGTCGCCTCCGGTCCGGTGACCAGGACGGCGGGGGTGGAGCTGTCGCCGCCCTCGACGACCAGGTCGCGTACGGTCGCGGCGGCGGTCACGGTGAGCGCCACGCCGGAGGGCGGGTCGATCCGGACCGTCCCCGGGCCCTGGGCCGGGACGAGCGTCACGGGCTTGTCCAGGAGCACGTTCTCCCGGAAGGTGCCCGGACGGACGGTCACGGTGTCGCCGGGTTCGGCGGCGGCGAGGGCCTCCGCGAGTGTGTCGTACTCTCCCGCGCGGCGACGCCAGCGGGATGCGCTGTCCTGGGTGACTCGGACCCTGTGCTCAGCCATGACGGTCTGTCGTCCCCACCTTCGTCGAGCCGGCGATCAACGGGCCGTACGCGCGGGGGTGCGCGGGCCGTCCGCCCACCGTAGCGCGCCCACGTGGGTGGTCCGGCCGCCCGCGGTCGCGCGGACACCGGTAGCGTTCAGCGCCGCCACAGGTTCCGACCACTTGTTTCAACGAGCGCGCACAGAGGTGGTTCCGCTCGGGTCGGCTCGCGAAGTCGCACGGGAGGTTGGAACGGCAGGTCGGAACGGGAGGTCGGAACGGCGGCCGGCGCGGGCAGTCGGCGCGGGCGGTCGGCACGGCCCGCCCCGCGGAATCCCGGTGCCGCCCGCCCACCCGCCCACTCGCCCACGCGCCCACTCGCCCACTCGCCCGCGCGCTCAGCGCCCGTCGGCAGGCCAGTGCGCCCCGTCCTCCAGCACCTCGACCTCGTCGCCCAGCCGCAGCGTGCCGAGCGCGTCGCCCTCGACGCCGGCCGGCCGCTCGGGGATCAGGTTCTGCCCGAACGCGGCCTTGCGCAGCAGCCGGTGGTGCCGGGCCAGGGTGCGCAGCGGTTCCTTGCCGCGCCGCTCGCCGGTCTCCTGGTCGGTGGTGGTGATCACGCAGCGGCCGCAGGGCTTGACCACCTTGAAGGTGACCGAGCCGATCCGGATCCGGCTCCAGGTGTCCTCGGCCCACGGTTCGGCACCGCCGACCACCACGTTCGGGCGGAAACGTTCCATCGGCAGGGTCTCGTGGCCGTCCGGGTTCTCGGTGGCGATCAGCTCGTTGAGCCGGTCCAGGGAGGCGGTGGTGGTGAGCAGCAGCGGGAAGCCGTCGGCCATCGAGACGTTGTCGTCGGGCCGGCCGTACTCCGGGTCGACCGGCCGGGCGCGCGGGTCGTCCAGGTGCACCAGGCGGTAGTCGCCGAGGTGCTCGGCGATCCACTGGTGCGTCTCCTTGTCGGCCTCGGCGGCGTGGAATCGGGTGCCCCAGACCTCGACGTCGGCGAGCGGGTCGCCGGCCGCGACGGCGGGGGCGATGACCTCGATCCGGGAGCCGTCCGGGGCGGTCAGGCCGAGGGCCCCTTCGGGCAGCAGTTCGGCGCGGACCTGCCCGAGGGCCGCGTTCTCGCGCTGGCTGACGAACCGTCCGGTCGCGTCGGCGAGCATCCAGCGACGGTCTCCGGCCAGGCCCCACGGTTGGACCACGGCGGTGTCCGGGCTCAGGCGGTACATCGACTTGACGGGGTAGACGTGGAGTCCGGTGAGCTGCATTCCCCCATCCTGCCAGCCGGTCCCGGCCCGGAGGGAAGGACCCCGGACGCGCACGGACCGCCCGGACGCCGTGGGGGCGTGCCGGGCGGTCCGTGGATGACCCGTTTCTCCGTTCGCCCGGCGCACGGGGCGCCGGGTGGTGCTCAGGTGGTGCGGGTTCGGGCCGTGTGGGGGACGGCCTCGGGGCGGCAGTGGCTCAGTAGCCCTGGCCCTGCGGCTGGTAGCCGCCCTGGAACTGGCCGGGCTCGCCGTACTGGCCCGGGCGTTGCGGCTGCATCGGGCGGACCGGCGCGACCGGCGCCATGGCCGGGCGCAGCTGGGCGCCGCCGAAGGACTGCTCGCCGCCCTGACCCTGGAGGCCGGGGCCGCCGGCGCCCGGCCCGCCGAAGGACTGCTGGCCGCCGAAGCTCTGCGGACCGGCGGGCTGGCCCTGGCCGAAACCGCCCTGGCCGCCGGGCTGCTGCGCGCCGAAGGTCTGCTGGCCGCCCTGGGCGCCGATGAAGGTGTTCTGGCCGCCGAAGCTCTGGCCGCCGGTCGGCTGGTAGCCGCCGCCGGTGGCCTGGGCGAAGGCGGGGGCGCCGGGCTGCGGTCGCTGGTACGGCTGGGGGGCGCCGTAGCCGGGGACCGGAGGCTGGGGAGCGGCGTACGCCGGCGCGGGCTGCGCGGGGATGTACGCCGTGGCGGGGCCGGCGGAGGGACCGCTGCTCGGGCCGGGGCCCAGGGCGAGGCGGGCGGGCGGCAGCGCGGGGAGGTTGCTGCCGGCGTTCTCGTACCCGTTGCCGTAGCGGTTCTCGTAGGACTGGCCGGGGCCGGATCCGTAACCGGACGACAGTGCAGGCGGCAGGGCGGCCGGCACGTTGATGGGCGCGATCTGGGGGACGCCGCGCTCAGCCACGAGGCTGTCGTAGATCGGCGTGCCGGAGGAGAAGGACGGAGAGGGGTAGCCGACTCCGTCGTAGGAGCGGGGCGAGGTCATGGGCCATACGGTAAGCCCACAACGCGCCTGCTGAGGAGAGCGGGAGGGGGAGCAGTTCGAGTGTTTACACAGTCTTCGCTCGCACAAAGGTTTCGAAAGTAGTAAAGGCGGACATTCCGGCGTCCGGTTCCGGACAACCTTGGCGCCCCGTCAGTGGTCGAACGGTCGCCGGACGGATTCGCCGGAAGGCCTTGTGGTGACCGGCCGGTGGACGGTCGGGGGTCCTGCGGAGAAACTTTTTCCGGACGGGGCGTGCGCGGGCGCATTCGAGCCCCCGCCGTGGGGGCGGCGGAGGCTCGTGAATGTTTCGGGAATAAAATTCCCGTCAGTTCTCCGGGCGTTCGATTCAGGCCTGCGACCTGCCCGTGACCTGCGCCGTTGGCCCGTGACCTGCGCCGGCGGCCAGGGGCCGCCCGGGTTCCGGCCCGGTGCCGGACGGATGCCGGCCCGGCCCCGGCGGTCAGTGCGACTGCAGCGCCTGGGCCTGCGCGGGCAGAGCCGGCTTGCCGACCTCGGAGGTGCAGAAGGAGCACCGGGTCGCGGCGGCCGGGATCGGGCTCAGGCACTCCGGGCAGTCGACCTTCGAGGCCGGCGCGGGCTTGGCCGATTCGAAGCGGGCCTGGAGCTTGCCGACCGGCAGCACCACGGCGAAGTAGATGACGGCCGCGGTCAGCACGAAGCCGATGACCGCGTTGACGAAGAGGCCGTACGGGAACCGGGTGCCGGCCACGTCGAAGGTCTTCTGGGTGAAGTCGCCGACGGCACCGGACGCGACGCCGACCAGCGGGGTGAGGAAGGCGCTGACGAACCCGGTGACGACCGCGGTGAAGGCCGCGCCGATCACGATGCCGACCGCGAGGTCCACCACGTTTCCGCGCAGCAGGAAGCTGCGGAATCCCTTGAACGCCGGGTGACTCCAAATCCGTACGAGGAAGGGGGAGATGGGGCGGCACGGCGGGTGCCGCCCCCGGCCGGACATCCTGCCGAGCGGCCCGGGTCGAGGTCCAACCGCGTTCACCCGAATCGGGTAACCGCCGCGGCGCCCGGCCCCGACCGGCCGGGCGGGGCGGGGGCGCTCCGCGTACCGGCCATTCGGCGGTCGAACACCCGGCTCGACCGCGCTGTGCGAAAGCGCATGTGACACCGGCACGCGCCGACCCGGGACGGCGCCGACCCGGCGCGACGGGGTGAACCGGAGCGCGGCAGGGGGCGAGGCGGGGCGCACAGTGGTCGCATCCGGCGCACGACGGCGGCCCCGTGGCGCACATCGGGTGTACAAGTGCGGGCGGATGGGCCACCATCAGGTTGCGCGAAGGGGATGTACCGGACGGAGCACTGTGCCAAGGTCGGTCCATGCCCGACCATTTGTCGGCCGATCCGGCCGGAAACCGTCCGCGTGTCCTGCATCTGATCAGCGACTCACGCCGTGGCGGCGCACAGAACTTCGCCCGCGACCTCCACCGGGAACTGGGCCGTCGGGGGCAGTCCTCCGCGCTGTGCGCCCTCGCCCCGCATCCGGCCGTCCACCCCGGCCCCGTCGAGTCGAGGCGGGACTGCGCGGACCCGGGTCCCGACTCCGGCTCCGGGGACGGGGGTTCCGACTCCGCGGGCCGGTCCCCCGATTCCACCGACCGGGGCCCCGACTCCGCCGGCCGGGCCGCCGTGGACTGCTCCGCCGCCTCCGGGCTGCGCTCCGCCGCCGTGCTGGGCCCCGGGCGGCTGCACCCGAGCACCCTGCGGGCGCTGCGCGCCGCCTCGCGCGCCGCCGACGTGGTGCTCGCCCACGGCTCGGACACCCTGGCCGCCTGCGCCCTCGCCCTGGCCGGGACCCGTACGCCCTTCGTCTACGTCTCGGTCGGCCACCCGCGCTACTGGACCGCCAACCGGCTGCGCCGGGTGCGCGGCGGCGCGCTGATGCACCGCGCGGCCGCCGTCACCACCCTCACCGACGAGGCGCGCGTCGTTCTGGAGGAGCAGTTCCGGCTGCCCGAGGGCAAGGTCCACGTGATCCCCAACTCCCGTGCCGCGGAGAGTTATCCGCCCGCCGACGGCCGGGACGACCGGAGGGCCGCGCGGCACGCGCTGGGCCTGCCGGCCGACGTGCTGCTGGTCGCCTGGATCGGGGCGATAGCTCCCGAGAAGCGGCTCGACCTCGCCCTCGACGTGCTCGACCGACTGCCCGACGTCCGGCTCGCCGTCGCCGGGGACGGGCCGCTGCGCGAGACCCTGGCCCGCCACCCGGCCGCCGCCCGCGCCCACTTCCTCGGCCCGCTGTCCGACCCGGCCCCGCTCTACCGCGCCGCCGACGCGCTGCTGCTGACCAGTGACAGCGAGGGCGTGCCCGGCGCGCTGATCGAGGCGGCGCTGGCCGGGGTGCCCGCCGTGGCCACTGACGTCGGCTGGGTGCGCGAGGTGGTCCGGGACGGTGCGACCGGCGCGCTGGTCGCCCCCGGGGACCCGCTCGCCCTCGCCGAGGCGCTGGGCAAGGTGCTGGCGGTCAACCGGGCGGGCCTGGGTGCGGCGGCCCGGGCGCACGCGCTGGAGCACTTCGAGCTGGGTGCCGTCGTGGACGCCTGGCAGCACCTGGTCGCCGAGGTGTGGACGGCGGGCCCGGAGGCCGCCGGCTGACCCGCCGCGCACCCCGGTCCCGTGGGCCCGCCGAGCACGTCGGTTCTGTTGGCCCTGTCGGGTGGTCCGTCCCGTCAATGGGCGCGGGCCCGGGTACGCCGATCGAGCGAATCCGGCCCTGCCCGCGCCGCAGCAACCGGTCGGTAGCGAACCGTCGCCAGCACACTGCCCGGTGTGAACTCGAAGTCGCTGCTGCGGTCCACCGTCCTGCTCGCCGTCGCCGTCGGGATTGCCGCGTCCCCCGTCCAGGCCGGCGCGATGTCCCACCAACCCCCTGCCGAGGGTGCCAAGTTCGTCGAGCTCGACCACCCGCAACCGGTGCGCGTGAGCGCCCGGACCGAGGCGGTCGAATTCTTCTGGTACGACTGCGGCCACTCCCAGGCGCTCGAACAGCCTTTGCAGGTCTGGGCGGAGAAGCACCGCGCCGATGTCGTGCTGCGCCGCGTCCCGGCCGTCTGGCCCGGCAGTCAGGACGAGGCCGTGCAACGCGGCCACGCCCGGCTGTACTACGCGCTGGACCGGCTGGGCCTGGTCGGCCGCCTCCAGGCGGGCGTGTTCCGCGCCGTGCACAACGAGGGGCTCGACCTCACCACCGAGGCCACCGCCACCGACTGGGCCGTGCGCAACGGCGTCGACGCCCAGGCGTTCGGCCGGGCCTACCGCTCGGCCGCGGTGGGCCGGTCGGTCGACGAGGCCGCCGCCGCCTTCACCCGCTACGGCATCAACGAGCTGCCGACGGTCGTCGTCCAGGGCGAGTACCGCACCTCGCCGACCCAGGCCGGCGGGGTCGAGGCGATGCCCGAGGTGCTCGACCACCTGGTGCAGCAGGAGCGGCAGCACCACTACTGAGCCGGCCCTCCCGGCCACGTCGGTGACATCGGATCAGCTCGCACATGTTCCTTGTCCGGCAAGCGGTTTGCCGGACAAGGACCTTGCCTAACCATTCAAATGCTGTTTAATGGTTAGCATGAGCGAGCTGACGATCCCGCACGTCCACCACCGCCACGTCGACGTCGACGGCCTGCGCGTCTTCTACCGCGAAACCGGCCCGGCCGACGCGCCCGTGCTCCTGCTGCTGCACGGCTTCCCGTCGTCCTCCCACCAGTACGCCCGGCTGCTCGACGCGCTCGGCACCCGCTACCGCCTGATAGCCCCCGACTACCCCGGCTTCGGCCACAGCGACAGCCCCGCGCCCGGCACCTTCACGTACCGCTTCGACAGCCTCGCCGAGGTGATCGAGGGGTTCTGCCTCGCCCTCGGCCTGGACCGCTTCGCGCTGTACGTCTTCGACTTCGGCGCCCCCGTCGGCCTGCGCCTGGCCACCCGGCACCCGGAGTGGATCACCGGACTGGTGGTCCAGAACGGCAACGCCTACGAGGAGGGACTCTCCGACCAGGCGCGGGAGTTCATCGCCAACAAGCGCGGCGTGCCGGGTGCCGAGCAGGCCGCCCGCTCGATCCTCACCCCGGACGTCACCCGCGACCAGTACGAGGGCGGCACGGGCGACCCGAGCCTGATCGCCCCCGACGGCTGGACGCTCGACCAGCACTTCCTCGACCTGCCCGGCCGCAAGGACATCCAGGTCGAACTCGCCCTCGACTACTTCTCCAACGTCGAGCTCTACCCCGACTGGCAGGCCTGGCTGCGCGCCGACCAGCCGCCCGCTCTGGTGCTCTGGGGCCTGGGCGACCCGTTCTTCACCGAAGCCGGCGCCCGCGCCTACCTGCGCGACCTGCCCGGGGCCGAGCTGCACCTGTTCGACACCGGGCACTTCGCCCTGGAGGAGAAGCTGCCCGAAATCGCCCCGCTGATCGACGACTTCCTCGCGCGGATCCCGAAGTAGCCGATCGCCGGGGCGGCGGGAACCCGGCCGCTCCAACGGGGCCGGACGACTGCCGCGGCTTCGGCCGTCGCGGTCGCTCCGGTCACCTCGGTCGCGGCAGTCGTCCGTCGTCAGTCGCGGCGCAGCAGGTACGTGACGAAGCCGAGCGTCCCCCGGTAGCCGTGCAGCCACTCGGTGCGGTGCCGGTCCGCGGCCTCGCGGGCGGCCGCCGCGTCCGGGTGGCCCGGGTGATCCATTGCCCACTCGGCCAGCGAGCCCGTCCAGGAGAACTCGTAGTCGTCCCACTCCTGTTCGGAGCTGACGTGACCGAACACCGGCGTCCAGCCGTCCGCGAGGACCCGGTCGGTGGTCGTCGCCAGATCCGCGAAGTCCTCCCGGGCGGCGCCCAGCCCGTCCAGCGCCGGCTGCGACGGCTCGCACTGCCAGAACCCTTCGCCGACCAGCAACCGGCCGCCCGGGGCCAGGAGTTCGCGGGCCGCGGCGAGCGTCGGCAGCAGACCGCCGAACGCGTGGGTGGCGCCGACGCACAGCACCACGTCGAACGGCTCCAGCGAGCTGAACTCCCGTACGTCCACGTGGTGCAGGCCGGTCCGGCGAACCACGCCGAGCGCGGTCGCGGTCTCCCGGGCCCGGGTCAGCGCGGCCGCGTCCAGGTCCACGCCCACCGCCCGCCAGTCCGGACGGGCGGCCAGCGTCCGGAGCAGCCAGGCGCCCTCACCACAGCCCAGGTCCAGGGCCCGGCCCCGCTCCGTCCCGGCCGTCGCGCGGTCCAGCAACCGGGCCACCGACTCGTCCGCCAGCGGGGCCGCGACCGGGTGGCGGGCATGGGCGAGGCGGGAGATCTGCTGACGGTCCATCCGAGCAGTATGGAACGGGTCGGCCCACCGCGCAGCGGGTTCGGCACAGGGGACTTCTCAGGCCCGGGAGTACGTCCGGCCCTTCCACGCGGCGCCCCGGCCGCGCCAGTGCTGCACCGCCGAGTCCAGCGTCATCAGCAGGTACAGCCCCGCGGTGAACGGCAACAGCAGCACGGCCGCGGCCGACTGCCCGTAGTACCGGACCATCGGCAGGTACGTGCCCGCCATCAGCGCCCACGCCGCCCCGCCCGCGGCCGCCACCGCCGGCACCCCGCCCACCAGCCCGGCCACCGTCGCCACCGGAGGCACCAGATAGACCAGCGCCAGCCCCAGCACCGTCCCGAGCAGCAGCACGGGCGAGTGCCTGAGCTGGGCGTAGGCGCTGCGCGAGACCATCCGCCACAGCTGCTCCAGCCGCGGGTACGGGCGCACGCTGTCCACGTCGTCGGCCAGGCCCAGCCAGGTCCGGCCGCCGGCGGACTTCACCGCCCGGGCCAGCGACACGTCGTCGATCACCGCGCCCCGGATCGCCGCCACCCCGCCCGCCCGCTCCAGCGCCTCGCGCCGCACCAGCGAGCAGCCGCCGGCCGCGGCCGCCGTCCGGGCACCGGGACGGTTGCTCCGGCGGAACGGGTACAGCTGGGCGAAGAAGTACACGAAGGCCGGCACGATCAGCCGCTCCCAGCCGGTCTCCACCCGCAGCCGGGCCATCTGCGACACCAGGTCCAGCCCGTTGCTCTCGGCGGCGGCCACCAGCTCGGCCAGCGAATCCGGACCGTGCGCGATGTCGGCGTCCGTCAGCAGCAGGTACTCGACGTCCGGCCCGGCCAGCGCCACGCCGTGCCGCAGCGCCCACAGCTTGCCAGTCCAGCCCGGCGGCAGCGGGGGAGGGGTGGTGACGGTCAGGTCCAGCCCGTCGATCGTCCGCAGCTCCGCCGCCAGGGCACCGGTTCCGTCCGAACTGTGGTCGTCCACCAGGAACACCCGGGCCCGCCCCGGATACTTCTGCGCGAGCAGCGTCGGCAGGCTCGCCGGGAGCACCAGGGCCTCGTCCCGGGCCGGCACCACGACCGCCACCTGCGGCCAACGGACCGGCGGGCGACGCGGCGGCAGCCGTACGTCCGTGCGCCAGAACGAACCGTGGCAGCACGCCAGCCAGAGCCAGACCAGCAGGGAGAACGCGGCGATCCACAGCAGGACGGTCACCCCGGCAGTCTGCCGCAGAACCGGGCCGGACGGGCGCATCGACTAAAGTCTTGACCCGTGAAGATCGCACTGATGGACTCCGGAATCGGCCTGCTGGCCGCCGCCGCCGCCCTTCGGAAGCTGCGCCCGGACGTGGATCTGGTGCTCTCTTCCAACCCGGCCTCGATGCCGTGGGGGCCGCGTACGCCGGAAGAGGTCACGGAGCTGGCCCTCGGCTGCTGCCGGGCCGCCGCCGCGCTCGAACCCGACGCGCTGGTGATCGCCTGCAACACCGCCTCCGTGCACGCGCTCGCCACCCTGCGGGCCGAGCTGGAGCCCGGGCTTCCGGTGATCGGCACCGTCCCGGCGATCAAGCCCGCCGCCGCGCAGGGCGGCCGGGTCGCCATCTGGGCCACCCCGGCCACCACCGGCAGCGACTACCAGCGCGGGCTGATCCGCGACTTCGGCGGTTCGGCGGACGTCACCGAGGTCGCCTGCCCGGGCCTCGCGGACGCGGTCGAGCACGGCGACGACGAGGCCATCACCGCCGCCATCGCCGACGCCGCCGCCCGGACACCGGTCGGGACCGACGTCATCGTGCTCGGCTGCACCCACTACGAACTCGTCGACGACCGCATCCGCGCCGCCGTCGCCCCGACCGCCTCGCCGGGGCTCACCCTGCACGGCTCCGCCGACGCCGTGGCCGCCCAGGCCCTCCGCCGCGTCGCCGACCCCACCCGGACGGGCGGCGGCACCCTCACCGTCCTCCACGCCGGCGCCCCCGCCAACCTCCCCCCGGTCGCCGCCCTCTACCCCCAGGGCAACGCCCTCGCCACCCTCATCGGCTGACCCCGAGCGGCCGACCGACGCAGCGCGCGTGGGAGGTCGATCCGGTCGACTTCCAGCTCCGTGTCCGGGCGCCACGGCTCCGCCGCCCCGAGGCCTGCTGATCGCCCACCCGAGCGCGCCCGGTGCGTGAGAAGTCGACTCGGCCGACTTCTCGCGCGGCGTTCGCTCGGGTGGGCTTCGCCTCTCCCGGCGTGGCCGGTCGCAGGCCGGAGGACTTTGGTGCGTGGATCTCCCGTGCGCAGGAAGTCGACCGGGCCGACTTCCTGTGCTGTGCTGCGCCGCGCTGGGGCGGCCGTTGCTCCGCTGCCGGGCGCCTTGCGGGCTTCCGATCGCCAGCCCAGGCCCTCCCGGTGCGCAGGAAGTCAGCCTGGCCGACTTCTCATGCCGGGCTCGCTCCATCTGCCGCGTTGAAAGGGTGGTCCTCCGGCTCCTGTGGGCACGGCCGGCGCGCGAGAGGTCGATCTGGTCGACTTCCTGCGTCGTGTTCGGGGCGCTATGGCTCCGCCGCCTCGTAGTCGTGCGGCCTGCTGGTTGCACGACCGGGGCCCCTGGTGCGCAGGAAGTCGACTCGGCCGACTTCTCGCGCGGCGCCTGCTTCGCTGAGGCTTCGCCTCTCTCGGTGGCGAGGCGGGCCGCAGGATCGGGATGCGTGGATCTGCCGCGTGCGGGCTCTCTCGGTGGCGGCGCAGCGCGAGAAGTCGACCGGGCCGACTTCCTGTGCTGTGCTGCGCCGCGCTGTGGTGGCTGCGGCTCCGCTGCCGGGCGGCTTGCGGGCTTCCGATCGCCAGCCCAGGCCCTCCCGGTGCGCAGGAAGTCGGCCTGGCCGACTTCTCATGCCGAGCTGCTGTGCGCGGGGGCGGCTTCGAGTGGCCTCTACGCGCATAGATTCGGTCGTGGGGTGTGGGGGAGTCGGGCTGGCCGGATTTTGGCGCGGGGCCAACTTTGGGCGTGCGGGAAGTCGGCGGGGTCGGCATTCCTGGGGGCGCGCGGCTTCGGCGGGGTGAGTGCGTGAGAAGTCGATCTGGTCGACTTCTCACGCGGGGGTGATGGCTCGGACCTGCTCGTTGCTCACATGATCTTGGAATCGAAAAGTCGGCGCGGCCGATTTTCCGGTGCGTGGATTGCGGGAGGCCGGGCGGGGTGCGGCGGCCGTGCCTGGGCGGCACCTCCGGTGCCTGAGGGGCGAGCGGACCGGTAGTGGTGCGGGGGCAGGGGGGAGGGGGAGGAGCACCCCCTTTCCGCGGTGGGGGGGGGTTGGTGGGGGGAGCCTTTGCGGAAGGGGGGGATCCGTTCGCGAAGCAGGGATTCGTCGGGAGAGCCCCGGTCCGGTGGACCGGGGCTCTCCCGCGTTCCGGGGGTGTCAG
>NZ_JBHVJT010000062.1:41187-58938 GCF_042798815.1 Kitasatospora sp. NPDC057738
GTTGGGGGGGGCGGGGGGGGGGGTGGTGGCTTTTCTGGGGCGACACCTCCGGGCCCGGGGGGGCAAGCGAACTGGGGGTGTGCCGCGCGAAGGAGTCCGCCCGAGCCGACTTCCTGCGCGCAGGTGGGGGCCTGCTGCCCCCCGTTAGGCGACGGCCTGACGGCGCCAGCGGCGGTAGGCGGGTTCCAGGCCGGACAGGATGGTGTCGAAGCGGCGGGTGCTGGTGGTGGAGTCGACCTGGAGGCGGCTGATCTGGAGGGGATGGGAGGGGAGCCGGGGGCCCAGGCGGTGGTCGGAGAGGAAGCCGAGGCGGTAGCCGAGCTCCTGCAGAACGGTTTCAGCACGGACGTCGTGGCCGCCGTCCGGGTAGGCGAAGGCGATCGGTGGTTCGCCCAGCCAGTGGGTGAGGGCCTCGTGGGCACCGGTGATCTCGGTGCGCACGGTGTCGTCGTCGCAGCGCCCGAGGCACGGGTGCCCCTGGGTGTGGTTGCCGATGGCGACGCCCCCGTCCCGCAGGGCGAGCAGGTCGGCCGGGGTCAGCTGCTCCTGGCGGGGCGGCCGGCGGTCGGCGCTGACCCGCAGCTCGTGCAGGCTGCGCCGGCGGTCCGGGTCCGGCATGGCCTTGAGTCGCCGGAGCAGTTGGGACGGGTGTCCGCAGTCGAGCGAGCGGGCCCGGCCCCCGTGCCGGGCCAGGAAGTCGGCCTCGTGCCACCAGAACGGCCGCTCGGTGCCGATGAGCTCCGAGATGACGAACGCGGTGGCCGGAATGCCCCGGGCGTCGAGGGCCGGCAGGGCGTGGGTGAGCACGCTCCGGTCGGCGTCGTCGAAGGTGACCAGGACGCTCCTGGGCGGCAGCGGCCGCCGCTCGGTGACGGCCTGGAGGACCGCGCCGAGCGAGACGGGTGTCGCGAGCCGCTGGAGCCGGTCGAGCTGGGCGCCGAAGGAGTGGTGGTCGGTCACCCCGTGGTAGGCGAGCACGGCGAGTCGCTGGGCGGCCAGGGCCCGGAACAGCGGCTGGACGGGGGCGAACCGCAGCCATTCGCCCCGAGCGTCCTGCTGTTCCGTGCCGCCGGCCGCCCGGTGACGGCCCCCGCCGTCCCGGTGCCCGCCGTGACGGCCCCCGCCGTCCCGGTGCCCGGCATCCCGGTGTCCGACATCCCGGTGTCCGCCGGGCCGAGGCTCGCGATGCCGAGGCTCGCCGTGTCGATGGTCGTCGTGAAGAAGCTCACTGCGCAGAAGCTCACTGCGCAGGAGTTCGTCGTGCAGGAGTTCGCCGTGGAGCAGCCCGCCGTGCAGGCGGTCGGCGGCCGGGCGGTCGGTGGGCCGGCCGATGTCGCGCCGGTCGGCGGGCCGTCCGGTGGGCGGGGGCAGCGCGCGCAGGCCGGGTGCCGGCCGGGCGCGGGCCATGGAGATCGATGTACTGGACTGGGACTGCGGCACGGTTCCCCCTCGTTCGCCGAGCGGCGTGGCGGTACCGCCGGAGGACGGAGCCCGGCCTCCGACTCCAGGGGCGGCGGCTCCGCTCCTGGATATTCCTGTTCTCGGTGGGGGTTCACGCCCACCCTCGAACGGCTCCTGGATCACTCAATGCCATTGAGACCGCTGTACCGGACCGATGGTTGTACCGGGGGGACGAGGATTTTTCGTGGACTGATTGTGGAGCCGGAATGCCCGCGCCGACGTCTCGGACACACCTCGCGGCGATCTCGGTGGGCCCCTGACCAGCCCGGATTCTCCGGTCGCAGAGGGTGTTCGACCCTTCACTCCCTGCGGGCTGCCGCTCGCCCCGCCCCGGGGTACCTTGGGCTCATGGCAGATGCGGACCGTGACCCCTTCCATCTCCACGGGGCCTCCCGAATGGCTCGCGCGTGCAGTGGCGGAGCGCTGGTCACCCACCAGCTCCCGCTGGCCGTGGTGGGCCTGGCCTGCCTGGTGCTCGGCATCGCCGTGGCCGTGTTCGTGCCGGACAGTGACGGGCCGGCCTGGGCGATGGCGGTGGCCGGCTGTCTGGCCGCCGGCGTCCTGCTGCTGGGCCGGATCGCGTTCGGCGTGTTCCGCGACCGCCGCCGCGCCGTGCTCTGACGGCTCCCGGCCGGGGTGCCGGTCGTACGGCAGGCGGGTTCCGTCCGGGCGTCGCCCCCACCCGTTATGTCGATCGCTCTCGGCATTTCGAAACGACCGATCGAGCGAAATTGGTCAGACCGACTGAATATCGTCCAGTCTGACAATCTTGGGCCCTCTTCTTTCACCATTCCCGGACAACGGCTTCATCCCGCCTCTACTGTGAATGCGTTCTTCCGACTCGACTCGAAGCGCCGCGGAGGGGGAGCGATGGGCGCCAGACCGGATCGTGCCGTGGCCGCCTCATGAGACGCGCCGGCGACCTCGCCGTCGCCGCCCTGGCCGCGATCGTCGCGCTGCCGCTGGCCCTGCTGATCGCCGTCCTGCTCCGCTGCTCCGCCGGCGGCCCGGTGCTCCAGCGGCAGACGCGGACCGGACGGCACGGCCGCGAGTTCCAGATCCTGCGCTTCCGGACCGGCGGGGACGGTCGGCTCACCACCCTGTTGCGCCGCACCGGCCTGGACGAGCTGCCCCGGCTGTGGAACGTGGTGCGCGGCGAGATGGGGGTGATCGGTCCCCGGCCGGCCAGCCCCGTCCAGGTCGTGGGCTACTCCCGGCGAGAGCGCGGCCGACTCGCGGTGCGGCCCGGCCTCACCGGCTGGGCCCAACTGCACGCCCTGGACCGCGGCCGGACGCCCCGCCCGCTCAGCCGTCCCGAGTGGGCCGAACTCGACCTCTGGTACGTCGAGCACCGCTCGCTCGGGCTCGACCTGCACATCCTCGGGCTCACCGTGCTCGCCCTGCTGCGGCCCGACACCGGCCGGGCGCACCGGGTCGGCCCGGAACCGCCCCGATAGGCTGCGGTTCATGGCCATTCCCCCTTTCCTCGCCGAACTCCGCGCCATCGTGGGTACCCGTCCGCTCTGGCTCAGCGCCGTCGTCGCCGTCGTGCTGGACGACCGCGACCGGGTGCTGCTGGCCCGCCGGGCCGACGACGGCCGGTGGGCGCCGGTCGGCGGCATCCTCGACCCGGGCGAGCAGCCCGCAGACGGCGTGGTGCGCGAGTGCGAGGAGGAGACCGGGGTGGTGGTCGTGCCCGAGCTGCTCGCCTCCGTCACGGTCTCGCCGCAGGTCACGTACCCGAACGGCGATGTGACGCAGTACCTGGTGCTGACCTTCCGCTGCCGCGCGGTCGGCGGCGAGGCGCGGGTGAACGACGACGAGTCGCTGGACGTCGGCTGGTTCGGGCTGGACGAGCTGCCGCCGATGATCGAGACCGAGCACGAACGGCTGCGCCACGCGCTGGAGTGCGAGGGGCCGGCGGTCTTCACCTGGGAGGGCAAGGAACGCCCCTGAGCCCGAGCGGCCCACCGGCCGTGCCCGTCGCGGCCGCCGCACCAGGGGCGCCCGCCGGGCGAGCCGCGTCCGCCGCACCCGCCGAGCCTGCCGCACCCGCCGAGCCTGCCGCACCCGCCGAGCCTGCACGCGCCCGCCCGACCCACAGGGCCCCGCCCGGGCGAGGTCAGCCCTTGTACTGCCGGTAGGCCTCCTCCGCCGCGTCCAGCACCGCGGCCAGGTCCCCGCCCGCCGTGGCGGTCGCGGTGGCGGCCACCGCGCCCTCGACGAACGGGGCGTTGGCGAACCTGACGGGGAACGGCAGTCCGTGCTCGTCCGCGTCGGACAGCAGCGCGCGGACGGTGGTGACCGCCCCGCCCAGGTCGGCGAGCACCACCACGCCGTGGCCCTGGTCCACCCGTCGGGTCGCGGCGGCCACCAGGACGGCGCTGATGCCCGGTCCGTCAGACGGGTCGCCCCCGGTGGCGGCGACCGGTGCGGGGGAGTCGGATCCGGTCAACGCGAGCGCGAGGGAACGTACGGCGGTGGCCAGTTCCTGGCTGTGCGAGACCAGGACGATCCCGACCCGCCCGTGCACGGCGGGCCGGGCGGGGGTCGGCCGGGGCAACGAGGTGGGCGAGGGGGGCGTACGGGGTGCCGGGGGGTGGGCCGAAGGGGCGTCGGAGATGGGGATGACGTCGGCGCGGGTGCCGTCCCGGCGGCTCATCGGCTGCTCCCTTGAGCGGATCGTTGGGTGGACCGGTGGATGGATCGTTGGGTGGGTCAGTGGGCGGGGCCGGTGAACGTATCGGCGTCCGGACCGGTGGCCGAATCGTTCGAGTGGCGCGGGCCGGCAGGGCGGTCGGGCGGCGCCCTGGCAGCACTCTGGCAGCTGCCCGCCGCCCCCGCCGGTCGGGACACGCCTCGACCCGTCCTCCGGCGGTGTCCGTCCCCGCCCGGAGGAGTCCTCGTCAACCCGCTGACCGGGGCCGGGCGGTGTGGCTAGGCTGGTTCCGGAACGCCGTCGGGAGGAGATCGGTCAGTGGGATCCAGCAGCGGGACGAATACGGAGGCCGGCGTGGCGCGGCCGGAGTTGGCGCCGAACGGGAAGCCCAGGGTGGACTTCACCGGGGCGGAGTGGCTGTGCAGCAGTCAGGGCGTCGGGGACGTGCAGATCGCCTTCGTGGACGGCTACATCGGGATGCGGGACGGTCGTCAGGAGGACGGGCCGGTCCTGGTCTTCACGCCGGGCGAGTGGCGGGCCTTCGTGCTCGGCGCCCGGGACGGCGAGTTCGACCTCACCTGAGGCGGCGCGCCGGGCGGTTCACAGCGGGAGCGGACCCCCGATCGACGGGGGTCCGCTCCGCAGACGATCTTTCGGGTCCGAACATCACAAGTGATGATCCATTGAGCGTGCCCCGTCAGAATTTCTGTTGACTGTTAGACAAACGCAGCTCAGAGTATGAGCACGGGCAGACGCCGTGCCCACCGCCCCCACGCGGCCAGACACGGCGCCTGCTGTGCGGCCCGGCACTACTGCCAGGCCATCCTCCCAGTCATCCCCTGCGCACCGGGGTGCGTCGGCCGGTCCCGGCCCCATGAGGGGCCGGCAGTCGCCGGGAGGTTGGCGCCGACGCCGAGAGCGACTCGGATGACGGCACCGATGCTCGGGACCCGCACGCCCCCACGCGGCGGCGTCCCGAGCAGATCCACGGGAGCGACGGGCCGGGGCCCCGCGGATCTGGCTTGTGATGCATGGAACTGTTGGCTTGTGTGTTCGTGCAGTGTGCGACGACGAAGCTGGGTGCTCGGCGGTTCGGCACGACAAGTGCACAGTGAGGGAAACGCGTGTAGGGCCGCGTTGCGACATGCCGTCCCCCCGAAGGGTGAAACCCAGAACGGCTGTCGTGCTGAACCGAACGTAGCCCGGACGGTTGCTCAGAGTCAACATTGGTCTCTGAGCGTCGATCTCCCGCTCGTCCCCCGGCGGCGCCCCACCCACCTCGCGAGCGTGGTCTGCCGGACACGTACGATGTTCCCATGTCTTTTCTCCGCCGTCGCTCCGGACAGCCCGCCGGCCCGGACTTCGACGTGCTCGCGATGGACCCGGGTGACTGGCCCGGTGACTTCGGTGCGGCCATGATGACCGGCCCGGACGGCTCCTGCCAGGGGATTTTCCTGCGCTACGACCTGTTCGGCGGCAGAGGCCCGGCGATGTTCATCGGCAACCTCCCCGAGGGTTCGCCCGCCCGGGAGACCGGCGACGACGTGCCCTTCGAGGTGCGGCAGCTGCTCGCGGCGCTGGAGAACGACGAGCCGGTCGAGTTCGTCTCGGCCGAGGACTTCCCGGTGATGCTCGGGGACGACCTGCTGATCGTGAAGAAGGTCAAGGTCAGCGAGGAACGCGTGTTCTGCGCCCAGTTCGGCCGCAGCGACGGCGTCCTGGTCACCATCGCGTCCTGGGACCGACCGATTTCGGACGACCTGTATCAGCTGCTGAAGCCGCTCCCCGCGGACATGTTCCAGCAGGGCTGATCCCGGCGGGGCCGACCGGTCCCGCCCGGGGGGCGGACGCTGCTTGACGGTATCGATCAACGGTTCGTACAGTCGCGAACATGCCGTGCCGTCTCCCGCTGCTGACCCGTCGCAGGCATCTGGACCTGCGGCGCACCGCCAGCGCGGCGTGTCCGGGCCGCTGAGGGGGGATTCGTCCCCCGGCGGCGGGCGGTCGACCGGGTGTCCGGTCGGCGCCGACACCAGGGGGCGGGCCGTGAGCCGGCCTCCGGGGCCGCCAGTCGGTACCGCGCGCCCGTACGGCGTGCCGCCCGCATTCGCCGAGCCCACGCTGCCGCCCGGAGGCACCGCATCATGACGACCCGCACCGTCAACCGTTCGACCGTCGATCGTGCGTCCGAGGACGCTCCCGCCGGACGCCGTTCCCGGACCGCCCCGCGAACGGCGGATTCCGACCGGTCCGATTCCGGCCATCTCGAATCCACCGGTTCCACACCCACCGGTTCCGCCGGTCCCGCGTCCGCCGCTTCCACCTCGCCCGCTTCCGGCTCCGCGTCCGCCGCTTCCACCGCGCCCGCTTCCGCCGGCCCGGTGCGTTCCGCCTCCGCCACCGCGCCCGCCGCGTCCGCCTCCACCGACCCCGTGCCCGACCGCACCGGGATCGAGGCCGCTCTCGCCGGGCTGCCCCGGGTGGTCGACCTGCTGGCCGCCCGCGCCGAGGAGCACGACCGCGACGCGACCTTCCCCTACCAGGGGATCGAGGCGGTCCACGAGGCCGGGCTGCTCACCCTCACCGTCTCCGCGCGGTACGGCGGTCCGGGCGGAACGCTCGCCGACACCGTCCGGGTGCTGTCCCAACTCGGCCGCGGCGACGCCTCGGTGGCCGTGGTCACCGCCTTCACCCTGCTCCGGCACGCCGAGCAGGCCCGCCGCGCCGACTGGCCGACGGCCGGCTACCGGCGGCTGCTCACCGAGTCCCGGCGCGGCCCGGTACTGATCAACACCCTGCGGGCGGAGCCCGGGGCCGTCGTGGGCGAGCTGCCCGCCACGGTCGCCCGACGGGACGGCGACGGCTGGCTGCTGACGGGCCGGAAGACCTACTGCACCGGCGCCGAGGCACTCGCCTGGATGGCGGTCACCGCGCGGACCGACGAGGAGGAGCCGAGGGTCGGCACCTTCCTGGTCCGCGGCGAGAGCGAGGGCCTGGAGATCGACCCGACCTGGGACCAGCTCGGCCTGCGGGCCAGCGCCAGCCACGATGTCGTACTGGACGGGGTCCGGGTGCCGGCCGACCTCGCGCTCGGCCTGACCGTCGGCCGCCGGACGGCCCGTCAGGACGTCGACGCCGGGGCCGAACTCTCCCTGGCCTGGCACGACCTGGCCCTCTCCGCGGTGGCGATCGGTGTTGCCCGGGCCGCCGAGGCCTGGCTGATCCGTTTCCTCAACCAGCGCACTCCGGCCAACCTGACCGAGCCGCTCGGCACCCTGCCGCGCTACCGGACCGCCCTCGGCGAGATCGAGGCCCAGCTGATCGGTGCCGAGGAACTGGTCGAGGGGCTGGCCGCCCGGGTGGACCGGGGCGAGCCGGAGGCGGTCGCCCGGACCGGTCCGGCCCACCTGCTGGCGACCCGGGCCGCGACGGCGGTGGTCCAGCAGGCCGTCGCCCTCACCGGCAACCCCGGCCTGAGCCGGCGTCACCCGCTGGAGCGCTACCTGCGGGACGTGCTCAGCAGCCGGGTGCACCTGGCCGCCGACGAGACCGTCCTGGAGGCCGTCGGACGGGCCGCGCTGGAACGGGGCACCCGGCCGTAGCGCCCGGGCCCGGCGGCCGTTCCCGGAGCCACGACGGGCCCCGGCCCGGCGGCCGGGAGAGGCCCCCGACCTCCGCCCGGCGATGCCCGGACCCCACCGCCAAGCCCCGCCCGCGCCGACCAGCGGGGCGAGCGGGGCGAGCAGGGCGAGCAGGGCGAGCGGGGCGAGCAGGGCAGGGCTTGGCGGTGGGGCGTCGGACCGCCGCGGCTCAGCGGGTCCCGACCGCGGCGCGGACGGCGCGGCGGGCGAGCGCCGCGTCGTCGTAGAGCCGGCGGATCATGATCCGCTGCTCCTCGCCGGCGCCCGGCACGTCGTACAGCCGGATCTCCCGCATGAGCACCAGCACCAGGTTCACCAGGAACGCGTCCCGGGCCATCGTGCCGCCGTTCTGGGCGAGTTGGCTGATCTGGCGGCGTGCCGCGGTGTCCCCGGACAGGACGCTCCAGAGCACCGCCAGGTCGTAGCCGGGCAGGTACCAGCCGGCCTGCTCCCAGTCGACCAGCACCGGGCCGGACGGCGCCAGCAGCATGTTGCTGAGCAGGGCGTCGCCGTGGCAGAGCTGGAGCGGGGTGTGGCCGAGGCCGTGCAGCAGGCCGCGCAGGTCGCCGGCGTCCCGGTCGGTGAGCTGGCCCACCGAGTGGTAGCGGGCGATCTCCAACTGGTAGTCCAGGCGCGGCTGGAAGACGTCGGTCGGCGGCCGCCACAGGTTCAGCGTGCGGACCGCGGTGAGCAGCGCCCGCACCTCGCCCGGGGTGGGCGCGTTGACCGGGTGGCGCTCGCGGGCGGCCGGGCGCCCGGGGACGCGCTCCATGACCAGCACGCACCGGTCGTGGTCGGCCGCCACCAGCCGGGGCAGCCGCACCGGCGGGCGGTGCCGGACGAACGCCCGGTAGACCGCGACCTCGTGGTGGAAGTCGGCCACCAGCTGCTCGAAGTACTCACTCCGCACCGCCTGCGGCGCCAGGCACTTGGCGACCACCGGAGCCCGCCCGATGGTGCCCGCCACCAGGATGTGGCGGCTGCCCTCGCGCAGGACCTGGCGCGGAGTGAACGCGGGACATATCCGCGCGACACTGGCGAGCGCCGCCCGGACCGCCGGGGTCTGGAGCGCCGAGGGATCGATCCGCTCGGGGCCGCCGCCGGGCTGGCCGGGCCGCCGGGCCCGCAGCACCTGGCCGTCGGCCTGCCGGGCCAGCGGCATCCGGCCACCGGCCGGCATGGCGGCCTCGGGGGCGCGCAGCCCCAGCGCGGTACGGCCGGTGGGGCCCATCGCCGTGCGGCCGGTCGGGACGACCCGGGTGTCCGTGGCCCGGCCCTCCGCGCCGCGCGGGGCCGCCGGACGGCTCGCCGGGGGCACCGCCCTCGGGCCGGTGCGGCCGGCGGCTGCGGCGGGGGGGCGCAGCGCGGGGCGGGTCGCGGTGGGCGTGGGGGTCGTCGCTGAGGAGTACATGGGCTGAGGGTGGTCCCTTCCGGTCCGTCGGCGGGTGTTGCCCCGCGGGGGCGGGGGAGGGCGGGTGCCGTGTGCTTCCTGGCGCGACGGCGGCCCTGCGGGTGGTTCGGTACGTCGGGTGGTGCGGTACGTCGTGCCGTGCGGGGGGTGGTGCGCGGGCGCCGGGCACGGACGCGGGGTCGGGAACCCCTGTTCGGCGGTGCTCCGGCCGTCCGCACCCTGGGGAATGCGGTCGGCCGGACTGCCGTGGCCGTGCCCGGCGCTCCCGCGCCACCCGGCCGCGCCACCCCCTCGGGTGAGGACCGGGAGCGCCCCGCGCCACCGTCGGGGGACAGCCCCGACGCTGGTGGGACGCCGCCCGACCCGGGGGGCGAGGTGGCGCACCCCTACAACACACCCGTCGGGCACTGGCTTAGTAGTCTGGCGGGCCCTGGCGAACGGTGGCGAATGCTCGCCCGGCACTTGCCCGAGCCTCTAGCCTCGGATCAGCCGAGGAACCTGGGGGCTTCATTGAGCAGGGAACCCAACACCCGACTGGCCGATCTGTTCGTCCTGACCGGATGGTCGAAGGGCGAGCTGGCGCGGCTGGTCAACCGTCGGGGTGCCGCGATGGGTCAGCTGCAGCTGTCCACCGACACGTCGAGGGTACGGCGTTGGATCGAGCAGGGGGAGATCCCGCGCGATCCGGTGCCGAGGGTGCTGGCGGCCGTGTTCACGGAGCGGCTCGGCCGTGTCGTCACCACTGAGGACCTCGGTCTGGAACGACACCGGCCCACCAGGTCCGGAGCGGACACGTCCGGAGCAGTCCCGTGGTCGCCGGATCGAACAGCCGCGGTCCTCACCGAGTTCACGGGAATGGACCTCATGCTGAACCGACGTGGATTGGTGGGCGCCGGAGCCGCGCTCACGGCCGGGGCGGTCATCGCCGACTCGCTGAAGGGCTGGCTGGGAGGGGACGCGGTCGCGTACGCGGCGTCCGTCCCCGGGCCGCGACAGGTGGTCACCGGGAGCGGAGCGCACCCGGTGGTGGACGTGTACGACGCGGGCCCGGTCGGGTTCGACGAGGTGGAGTCGCTGGAGCACTCGGTGCAGGTGTTCCGGGCCTGGGACGCCGCCCGCGGCGGCGGCTTGCAGCGCAAGGCGGTGGTCGGCCAACTGAACGAGGTCGGCGGGCTGTTGACGCACCGGCACGCACCGGCGGTCGAGCAGCGGCTTTGGCTGGTCGCGGCCAACCTGGCGGTGCTGGCGGGCTGGATGTCGCACGACGTGGGCCTGGAGCCCACCGCCCAGAAGTACTTCATGATGGCGGCGGACGCGGCCAAGGAGGCCGGCGACCGGCCGCGGGCGGGTGAGGCGATCTCCCGGGCCGCACGGCAGATGGTGCACCTGGGCCGGGCCGACGACGCGCTCGACCTGATGGCGGCGGCCAAGGCGGGCGGCGGGCGGCTGCTGCCCAGAACGCGCGCCATGCTCAATACCGTCGAGGCGTGGGCGCACGCGTCGATCGGGCACTCCCAGGACACCTACCGGCTGCTGGGGGAGGCCGAGGACCTGTTCGGCGAGGAGGCGTCGGAGCCGCCGCCCTCGTGGATGCAGGTGTTCGACGAAGCCGAACTGCGCGGTATGCAGGCCCTGGTGCTGCGCACGCTGTCGGAGCACGTCCCGGCGGCGGCCGCCGAGGCCCGTCGGCACGCGGAGCGGGTGATCACGCTGCGGGAGGGCACCGGACAGCTGCGTTCGGCGTTGTTCGACCGGATCACCCTGGCGTCGGTGCACCTGATCACCGGGGAGCCGGACGCGGCACAGTTCCAGGCCAAGATGGTGCTGAACCTGATCGGCCAGAACTCCTCGCACCGGACCTGGGACCGGCTGCGGGAGATGTACCGGCTGACCGCGCAGTACCGGGGGCTGGCGGTGGTGGACGAGTTGCGGGAGGAACTGGGCCGGGAGCTGCGGGCGGCGGACGCCAAGAACCGGCGGCGGCTGACCTGACGGGCTCCCGGGTGGCCTCCGGCGGGTGCGCCCCGGGGGCGCGGGCGCCCGTCCGTCGGAGTCAGAGCGGCGGGGCCGGGCGGAGCAGCATGTGCAGGGCGACCACGGTGCCGTCCGTGCCGAGGACGGGCTCGCTCGCGCACTCGACGCCGTCGTGCCGTCCGCAGGGGCGGCGGACCCGCAGGGTGCCGGCGGCGTGGCGGCCGTGCACCAGGGCGTCGGTCATCATCCGCCGCAGCAGCGGCCGGTCCGCTTCGGGGAGGCGGTCGGGCAGCCGGTCGAGGCTGAGCGGGCCGTGGTCCGGGTCGCAGCCGAGGAGGAGGTAGGTCTCCGGGCTCCAGTGGATCCCGTCGGTGAGCAGGTCCCATGCGGCGGAGCCGAGCGGACCGTCGTCGATCGCGCCGTGGCCGCCGCCGTTGTCCAGGTAGCGGCCGGACGGCTCCTGCGCGGTGCCGTCCACTCTGCCGTCCGTTCCGCTGCCGGCGTCGCCCGTGCCGTCGCCGGCACCGTTTCCGCCCGCGGTGCCGGGAACGTCCGCCGCGGTGCCGTGCACCGTGCCGCTCCCGCCCGTCGGGGCGCCGTCCACCGCGGCGGCTCCCGGCGGGCGGGTGGCGCCTAAGGGCATGTTCATGGCGAACCCATCGCTCGGGTACGGCCCGTGGGGTGCGGGCCGTTCGGACAGTGAGAAGACTGTCGCACAGCGTCGTCACCCTTGCGGGCGATTTGGACAGAACGCAGGCAAAATTCCTCTGGCATATGCCACTGTGGCCGGAGCCTTCGTCGCCCTGTGTGCGGACCGGGGCCCGAGGCGGTAACCTTCGGTGATTCCGGCGCCCGGGCGCCCACCGCAGTACCGACCAGAGACCCCGGCGACGGAAATCCCGTTGCCACTCCGACCGCCGCAACGGATGCTGACCTCATGTTCGAGCCAGTGATAGCACCCAGTGCCAGCCTCCTAGGCCTCCTTCAGCGAGGCCGTGGTGACGGGCAGCTCCACGCGCTGGCCGCCGACCGTGCCGAGGCCATCGCCGCGCTGGAGGAGTGCGTCACCAGGGACCCGCGAGCCGACTGGCAGGTCGAGAGCCGCTCCCTCTACTACGCCCGCATCTACATGGACCTGGAAGCCCCCCTCGAAGGCATCGAGGACCACCTCCACTCCGCCGAGGACCTGGTCACCGACGACGAGAGCCGCACCGGCCTCGCCCTTTCCGTCCTGGGCCACCTCGCCGCGTACGGCCGGCGCGACGCGCTGCTGATGCTGCGCGAGTACGCCGCCACCGGTGCCAACTGGTCCTGGGCCCTCGACGAGCTCGCCCTGCGGGACGACGACCGCGGCCTGCTGCTGCTCGGCACCGCCGTCCTGGACCACTTCGCGCCGGGCCCCGAGGGCGACGCCGAGCTGCGCGAGTTCATCCGCAACGCGTACGAGCCCCGGCCCTGGCGGCTGTGGGCGGCCTACCACCCCAGAGTGGCCGCGGCCAGCGAGCAGTCACCCTTCGACCTGTGGCAGCGACAGATCAACCGCAGCGGCGTCACCCCCGGCTGGTCCACCGCCGACGTGCTGGCCTGGGCCGACCAGGGCGAGCTCGGCGGCCTCGGGGTCGGTGCCTTCCTCGGCCGCCCCGACGGCCGTGGGGAGCCCGCACGCGGCAGCGACGCGCCGTCCGGCCCCGACGCGGTGGACCGCCGCGCCGCCGCCGCCGCCCGCTGCCTGACCGCCGTGGTCCGGCCCGAGGACCGCCCGCTGCTGCTGGAAGCGGCGCGCGACGGCCTGCCCGGCGCGCGCCGGGCCGCCCTGCGCCACCTGGTCGAGCAGCGCGACCCGGCCGCCGTCGGGCTCATCGAGGCCGCCGCCGCGGACGTGGACGACCGGATCGTCCGGGCCGCGCTGGAACTGCTCGGCCGGATGCGCGGCCCCGACGTGCTGGCCCACGCCCGCCGCTGGGCCGACCCGGCCAGCGGCGGTGCCGACAGCGCGCTCGGCGAGGCCGCCGTCCAGCTGCTCGCCGACGCCGGGGAGCCGGCCGACGCGCCGCTGGTGGTGGCCGGGCTGCGCCACTGGATCTCCGTGCGCGGGGTCAGCGGTACCGGGCTCGGGTCGCTGGTGGACGGTGCGGGGCGGCTGGCCGCCGCCGACGCCGTGCCGGTCCTGCGCCACATCTACGGCGAGGCCGCCTCCTCCGAGCTGCGCGGACGCGCCGCCCAGGCGCTGGCCGCGACCGACGTGCACTTCCCCGAGGGGCCCGCCGTCGAGTGCCTCTGGGACTGCGAGGAGTCCACGCGCGAGCTCGCCGCGCGCCACGTCGCCACCACGGGCGACGCGCGTGTGCTGGAGCGGTTGCGCAGGCTCGCCGCCGACCCGGCCGAGGAGGCCGAGGTCCACGCCGCCGTGCGCGGCCGACTGACCGCCGCCCGGGAGTTCGGGCGTTAGGGTCGGGCCCACAACGTTCAGTGGGCCGGGACACCGACACGGTGTCCCGGCCCACTCGTTTCCGCGGGTCCTCGCACTGAAATCCGGTTCTACTTCACGGCGCCCGCGTCCGGGGTCAGCACGCCTCCGATGACCAGTCCGATGATCAGGACGCCGAGCAGGACCCGGTAGACCACGAACGGCATGAAGCTGTGGCTGGAGATGTACTTCAGGAACCACGCGATCGCCGCGTAGCCGACCACGAAGGCGATCACGGTGGCCAGGATGGTCGGCCCCCAGGCCGGCGCCGGACCCTCACCGATCTTGAACAGCTCCAGCGCCCCGGAGGCGAGCACCGCCGGGATGGCGAGCAGGAACGAGTAGCGGGCGGCCGCCTCCCGGCTGTAGCCGAGCAGCAGGCCCGCGCTGATCGTGCCGCCGGAGCGGGACACGCCCGGGATCAGCGCCAGCGCCTGGGCGAAGCCGTAGATGCCCGCGTGCGGCAGCGTGAGGTCGGTGATCGGACGGGCGTGGCGGACGGCCCGGGTGCGGTCGGCGAAGGCCAGGACCAGGCCGAAGACGATCAGGGTGGTGCCGATGATCCGCAGGTCGCGCAGGTGGGTCTCGATGGTGTCCTGGAACAGCTTGCCCAGGATGCCGATCGGCAGGGTGCCGATGATCACGAACCAGCCCATCCGCGCGTCCGGGTCCGAGCGCAGCGCCGGCCGGAACAGGGACAGCGACCAGGTCTTGATGATCGAGGCGATGTCCCGGCGGAAGTAGATCAGCACCGCCGTCTCGGTGCCGAGCTGGGTGACGGCCGTGAAGGCCGCGCCCGGGTCGTCCCAGCCCAACAGGGCGGAGAAGACCCGCAGGTGGGCACTGGAGGAGATCGGCAGGAACTCGGTGAGCCCCTGGATCAGGCCGAGGACGGCCCCGTGGAACCAGTCGATCACCGGGCACCCGCCGGGGATATCCGTCGGGCGTGGGGCAGGGGCGGCATGGGCGGGTCCTTGCGGGTCGGAAGGGCATGCGGGGCCGCCGTGCCCCGCCCGGCCCGCGGGCCGCGCGCGAGCCCGGCGCGCGGCTGATGGTACGGGGTGAAGGTGACGGTTCTTTGTTCACCCTTTGTCGCTGCTTTGCGCACAAGCCCGCCGCCGCTCCGGAACCCGCCCGGAGTTGGGTCCAGGGCGTGTCTGACGCGTCCTAGTGCTGCCCCGCAGAAGTTCGTTGAGGGGTGTTGATCAGGCTGCCTTGAGTGGGGTGCCTTCGTAGGTCCAGCGGTAGGGCTTCGCGGTCTCGTTGTGCGCGATCGCGTAAGCCTCCAGCTTGTCGATCAGGTCGTCGCGGCTGGCGAAGTCGCCGTGCCGCAGGACCCGGCGGGTCAGGGCGGAGAAGAACAACTCGACCTGGTTAAGCCAGGAGGCGTGCGGCGGGGTCCAGCGGACGTGCCAGCGCGGGTGCGCGGCCAGCCAGGTCTTGGTGTGCCTGGCCGTGTGCGAGGAGCCGTTGTCGAGGACGGCGTGGATCTCCTTGCCAGGGGCGATCGCCCGGTCGAGCTGTCCCAGGAATGCGGTGAAGGTCGCCGCATCGTTGCGGCGGATGACCTCGGTGAGTACCTCGCCGGTGCAGACGTCGAGGGCCGCGACAAGGGAGGCGGTGCCGTGGCGCCGGTACTCGAACTCCCGCCGGCAGGGCTCGCCCGGACGGGCCGAACGCCCGGGATGGCGGCGCGAGCGGGCGGCGATCGCGGTCTTCTCGTCGATGGAGAGGACCACAGTGCCCTCGGGAGGGTCGAGGTAGAGGGCACACACATCGGCGGCCCGCCGCCAGAAGTCGGGGGTGTCCCGGCGGGTGAGCCAGCCACGGACCTTGTGCGGCTTCAGGTCCAGATCCGCCGGGATCCGCCCGACCTGGGAGGCGGAGACCGGCGCGAAGCACGTGCCGGCCACCCGCTGGGCGATGGCCCGATGCGACCAGGTCGCCTCCGGCCACGGCGCCATGCTCGTCGCCGTGGCCACGATCGCCACCCGCACCTCGGGCCCGTACGATCTCGGCCGTCCCGACCGCCGGGCATCGCGCAGGCCCTCCACGCCCCGGCCCGCGAACCGCCCGCGCCACTTGCGCACTGTGTTCACGCTGACGTCCAGCTCCCGTGCGATGGCGCCGTTGGCGAGCCCGTCCGCCGCCGCGAGCACGATCCGGGCCCGCAACACCGCCCGCACCTCGGACTTCGCCGAAGCCACCGTCCGCACCGCCCCTCACGGGCTTTCGCCTCCAACACCACCGCGACCGCCCCCTGCCCACCCGTCACGAGCCGATCATGGCGGGCCGCCACCGCACCCGGCAGGATGGGGCCCGTGCCCAAGAACCCCCCGGAATCGATGCAGCACCACCTGCGCCAGCGCCTGAACCACCACGCCCGCGAACGCTGGCCGCACGTGAAAGCCATCACGGTCCGATTCCGTGCAGGATTCGCCTACGTGGCAGCCGAATTGCCCGGCGAACACAGCCGCCCCCTGTGCCGTCTCCGCTTCACCGGCGTGCTGCACACGTGGGGCTTCGCGCTCTACCTCGCCAGCAGCGACAGCTACAAGGACAACATCCTGCCCAGCGGACTGCCCGCCGGCTCCCCGGAAGAATCCCTCGACTGCGCAGGCGACCTCTACCTCAACGGATCGGTCATCTGATCAACACCCCTAACGAACTTCTGCGGAGCAGCGCTAGAGCACCGGCCGGGCCCGGACCCAGGTGCGGTCCGCGGTCAGGTAGCGCTCGACCACCAGGTCGGCCTCCGCGAGCGCCCGCTCGAACGCCTCCGTGTCGAGCGGGCGGGACAGGAAGGTCTGCGTCCAGGTGCCGTCCGGGAAAACGTACTCGAAGCGCACGGAGTTGACGCCGTCGCCGACCGGTGTGGCCGAGACCAGCCGGGCCCGGGCGTCCGGGCCGATGGCGCTCTCCCGCGGCACGTTCCGGTGCCAGTCCTCGCCCTCGCGCTGCACCAGTACGCAGCCGTCCTCGGTGACGTGGCGGCGGCAGGTCTCCAGCAGGCCCCGGCGGACCGTCACGTCACCTGCGTGCACCAGGAAGGAGGCGAGCACGACGACGTCGAAGCGCTCGCCGAGGTCCAGCTCCTCGATCCGGCTGCGCACCGTGCGGACGTCCGCACGGACCCGGGCCAGCATGTCGGGGGACTCGTCCACGGCCGTCACGGCGAAGCCGCGATCGGTCAGCGGGTGCGTCATCCGGCCGACGCCGCAACCGAGTTCGAGGATGCGCGCGCCGGGCGGCACCGCGGCCTCGATCACGTCCGGGGCGTCGCCCGCGGGGAGCCGGCTCCACACCTCGACGGCGCAGCCGTCCCGGCTGATCGCGCCCTCACCCGTTCCGTCGTAACCCGCGCGTCGTTCGTCTGCCATGCCCTTCATCGGAACACGGACGGGTGCACAGGGGAAGAGGGCGTCGGAACGGGATTGTCAGATACCCCAGGGGGGTATATGTTCGACAGCGACGGAGCGAGGGAAGCGGCGCCGAACGGGGCGCCGGGGCGCGTGGAGGACGACATGGCACACCCCGAGCAGCACGAGCACCAGGAGCGGGCCGACCGGCAGCACGCCGCTCACGAGCAGCACGAGCACCACGGACACCATGGGCGCGACCATGCCGGCCACCACGGCCACCAGGCCCACGGCGGTGGCGGAGCCGGCTGGCGGACGGCCGCGCAGGCGACCCTGCACTGCCTCACCGGGTGCGCCATCGGCGAGATCCTGGGCATGGTGCTCGGCACCGCCTTCGGCCTGCACAACGGCGCGACCGTGGTGCTCTCGATCCTGCTGGCCTTCGTCTTCGGTTACGCGCTGACCATGCGCGGCGTGCTGAAGGCCGGCCTCGACGTCGGCGCCGCGGTCAAGGTCGCGCTGGCCGCCGACACCGTCTCGATCCTGGTGATGGAGCTGATCGACAACACCGTGATGGTCACCGTCCCGGGGGCGATGGACGCGGGCCTCGGTGACCTGTTGTTCTGGGTGGCGCTGGCGGGTTCGCTGGCCCTGGCGTTCGCGCTGACCGTCCCGGTCAACAAGTGGATGATCGGCCGGGGGCGCGGCCACGCCGTGGTGCACGCCCACCACGGGCACTGATACCACCCCAGGGTATCGAAGCATCTCGCCCGCGGCAC
>NZ_JBHVJT010000063.1:0-45955 GCF_042798815.1 Kitasatospora sp. NPDC057738
GTCCCTCCCCCCGCCTCCGGCCGGGAGGCACCCCCGCCCACCGCAGGAGCCCCCGCCATCGAGTACACCGCCGTCGAACCCCCCGCCAACGGCCATCCGTTGCCGCGCACCGACCAGGCCCCGCCCGCCACCGTCCCGGTCCCCGCGCCCGCGGCCGGGGAGGGCCCGCCCGCCGGACGGCTCGGCCCCTTCCTCACCAACGGGCAGGCCGGCGAACAGCTGGCCCTGCTGAACGAGGTCGGCGGCAAGGTCGGCACCACGCTCGACCTCGGCTTCACCGCCCACGAGCTGTGCCAGGTGCTGGTCCCCCGGATCGCCGACTTCGCCTGCGTGGACCTGGTGGACGGGCTGATCTCGGACTCCGAGCTGCCCGCCGCCCGCCCGGACGACGACACCATGCTGCGCCGGGTCGCCCTGGTCTACAACGAGACCGGCGGCGCCTGGGACCACGTGCTCTCCGAGGGCTCGCTGGTCAGCATGCCCCGCCGCACCCCGCCCGGGATGGCCCTGCAGCTGAACCAGCCGGTGCTGGTCCCGGTGGTCAGCCCGGACGTGGCGGTCGACTACGCGATCGCGCTCGGCGGCGCCCGGCTGGCCCCGGTGGTCACCGGCCGCTCGATGCTGGTCGTCCCGCTCTCCGCCCGCGGCACCGTGCTCGGCATCCTCAAGCTGCTGCGGCTGCCGGACCGCGCCCCCTTCGACGAGGGCGACGCCGCGACCTTCAAGGAGCTGGCCGCCCGCGCCGCGCTGTCGCTGGACAACGCCCGGCTGCACCGCGCCGAGGCGCGGGTCGCCACCACCCTGCAGCGCTCGATGATCCCGACCCGCCCGCCGCAGATCCCCGGCGTGCAGATCGCCCACCGCTACCTGCCCGGCGACCCCAAGGCCGAGGTCGGCGGCGACTGGTTCGACGCGATCCAGCTGCCCGGCAGCCGGGTCGCCCTGGTGGTCGGCGACGTGATGGGCCACGGCCTGCACTCGGCGGCCGCGATGGGCCGCTTCCGCACCGCCATGCAGACCCTCGCCGCCCTGGACCTGCCGCCCGGCCAGTTGCTGCGCCACCTGGACAACCTGGCCCACAAGCTCGGCGACGACCACCTCGCGACCTGCCTGTACGCGGTCTACGACCCGATCAACCGGACCTGCGAGCTGGCCAGCGCCGGCCACGTCCCGCCGGTCCTGGTGCACCCGGACGGCAGCGGCGAGCTGCTGGAGATCCCGGCCGGCGCGCCGATCGGCGTCGGCGGGGTGCCGTTCGTCGCCAAGACCATCGACGTCTCGGACGGCTCGATGCTGGTGCTCTGCACCGACGGCCTGGTCGAGGTCCGGGGCGGGGACATAGGGGCCGGCCTGGCCGCGCTCTGCGGCAACCTGATCGACCCCCGGCAGAGCCCCGAACAGGCCTGCGACGAGGTGCTGCGACGGCTGCACTCGGACGACCGCAAGGACGACGTCGCCCTGCTGGTGGCCCGCTTCGACGGGGTCGCCCCGTCCGAGGTGGCGACCTGGGACCTCACCGTGGACCACCGCGAGGTCGGCCGGGCCCGCTCGCTGGTGCGCGAGCAGCTGGCCGGCTGGCACCTGGAGGCGCTCAGCGACACCACCGAACTGCTGGTCAGCGAACTGGTGACGAACGCCGTCCGGGTCGCCCGGGACACCGTGAAGCTCCAGCTGATCCGGGTGGACAAACTGCTCGTCGAGGTCAGCGACGACAACCACAACCTGCCCTCGCTGGAGCCGGCCGAGCAGCTCGGCGAGACCGGTCGCGGCCTCACCCTGGTCACCAAGCTCGCCGAACGCTGGGGCACCGCCCGCAAGGCGGTGGGCAAGGTCGTCTGGTTCGAGCTCCCGCTCCCGCACGCCTGACGGCCGCGCCGACGGCCGCCGGACGCCGAACGGCCGCGTACGGGCACCCGTACGCGGCCGGTGGAACGTCGTCGGCACCCGTCAGGGGATGACGGCGCCCGCCGAGCGGCGCCGCCGGGCCTCCACCGCGACCTCCCGCGAGGCGGCCGCGGCCACCGAGGCGGCGGCGCCGACCCCGGCCAGCACCCTCGGCCAGAAGTCCCCGAAGACCTCGACCGAGACGGCGATCAGCAGCGCGGTGACCACCGCGACCATGTGCTCCAGGCCGGCCAGGTTCGGCAGCACCACCGCCTCGCCGATCATCACCGCCACCACCAGGCCGCCGGTGAACCAGGCCCGGCAGCGGAACGCGATGCAGATCGCCAGCGCCACCACCGCGGCCGAGGGCCCGGTGTCCCGCACGTAGGCGACCCACTTCGGGAAGCCGAACAGGTGGTGCGGGCCGATCGCCACGCCGACCCGGGCGAACAGCGTGCCCGCCAGGGTGCAGGTGTAGGCGACCACCAGGGTCATCCGCCGGCCGAGCACGATCTCGGCGATCGCGAAGACCACGAAGACCTGGGCCAGCGCCCCCCAGACCGGAAGGTCCAGCGCCGGCACGTACAGCGAGAGCGGGGTCCGCAGCAGCGAGACGTCCAGCGGCAGCGCCGCCCGCACCACCCCGATGTTGTTGACGAAACGCTCTCCGCCCGGCAGGTGCTGGACGATGCTGAACAGCAGGATCAGAAACGTCGCGACCGTGGCCAGCGGAACGGCGGCGAACTTCTTTCGCACCACCGCGTCCCGGACCGTCGCGAACAACGTTCCCCACTCGGCGACAGCGGCCGATCCGGCGATTGCCAGCGGCCCCTTTCGCACGCCCCCCGCGTGGGTCCTGTGAATCACAACTTTCTCCGAATCCCCGAACTCTCGACTACTCCAACATTAGAAGCCTCTTAACAAAGCCACATCGGCACGGATGTGGAGCGGGGTCATCCTCTGGGGGGAGGCAATCCCCCCATCGGCCCCCCATTTCGACCGACCGGCCCCCTCCGCCCCCCGACGGAGGGCTACCCCTTCCCGTCCCGGGCCGCGACCGGGACCCGGGGCGCCACCACGGCGGCCCGGGCGTGCCGGCGGCGGAACAGGGCGGGCAGGCTCGGCGCGACGATGAAACCCTCGGCGCGCGCGCTCGCGATGCCGATCCGCGGAATCTCGCTGCTCTTCTCGAAGAGCAGGTAGCGCGGTTCCCAGATCGGCCGGTACTTGGCATTGGCGCGGTACAGCGACTCGATCTGCCACCAGCGCGAGAAGAATCCCAGGACCGAACGCCACAGCCGCAGCACCGGGCCGGCGCCCAGGCGCGAACCGCGTTCGAAGACCGAGCGGAACATCGCGAAGTTCAGCGAGACCCGCTTCAGCCCGACCTCCTCGGCGCGCTGCAGCAGCTCGATGACCATGAACTCCATCAGGCCGTTCTCGGTGTCCCGGGCCCGGCGCATCAGGTCCAGCGAGAGTCCGTCCGGGCCCCACGGCACGAAGCTGAGCAGCGCCTTGAGCTCGCCGTCGCCGTCGTGGCACTCCAGCATCACGCAGCGGCCGTCGCCCGGGTCCCCGAGCCGGCCGAGGGCCATCGAGAAGCCGCGCTCGGTGGCCCCGTCGCGCCACTCGTCGGCCTTGGCCACCAGCTCGGCCATCTCCTCCTCCGAGATGTCCTCGTGGCGGCGGATCCGCACCGTGTACCCGGCCCGCTTGACCCGGTTGTAGGCCTGCCGGACCACCCGCATCGCGCGGCCGTCCAGCGAGAACTCGTCCAGCTCGACGATCGCCTCGTCGCCCAGCTCCAGCGCGTCCAGCCCGTGCCGGGCGTAGATCACCCCGGCCTCCTCGGAGGCGCCCATCACGGCCGGCGCCCAGGCGTGCTCACGGGCCTCGGACAGCCAGGCGTCGATCGCGCCCGGCCAGGCCTCCGGGTCGCCGATCGGGTCGCCCGAGGCGAGCGAGACGCCGCCGATCACCCGGTAGGTGACCGCCGCCTTGCCGCTGGGGGAGAAGATCACCGCCTTGTCCCGGCGCAGCGCGAAGTAGCCGAGCGAGTCCCGCTCGCCCTGCTTGTCCAGCAGGCCGCGCAGCTGCGCCTCGTCCTCGGCGGTGAGCAGTTCCTTGCCGCGCGGGCTGCGGAAGGCCACGTACAGCACCAGCAGGAAGAGCACCGCGCCCATCGCGTTGATCGCGGCGTTCACCCAGGTCGGCGCGGCGATCACCGAGCGCAGGTGCTCGGACGGGGTGATCGTGATCATCCGGCCGACCGAGTAGCGGAACAGGTCCCAGAAGCCGGCGCCGGACAGCTCGTTGGTCAGCCAGACCAGCAGCGCGCCCACCCCGCCGCCGAACGCCAGCCCGGCGACGAAGGTGGCCGCCGCGGTCTTCGGGTTGGAGCTGTCGCCCTTGGACGTGAACTCCTTGCGCCCGATCAGCAGCGCCAGCACGAACAGGCAGGTCAGGACGGTGGAGATGTAGTTGAGCGGGTGGGAGTCGAAGCGCTCGTCCGGCACCAGCATGGCCGCCAGGTACAGCAGCGCGAACATCCCGCCGAGCGCCGTGTTGAAGATCCACGCGGCCCGCTTGCGCCGCCGCATCGCGATCGCGAGGAACACCGACAGCACCGCGCTGGCCAGGCCCGCGGTCATCAGGTACGGGGTGAAGTACTCGCCCTCGTTGTGCTCGTAGACCTGGTCGCGGAAGGGCACCAGGAGCACCGTCGCCACGTTCAGCAGCGCGATCAGCCGCAGGTACCAGACGGAGGCCGCGGCGGCCCTCGGACGCCAGCGGTCCAGCACGTCGCCGGGCCGGGGTCCGTGGGACGTGGCGGACGGCTCCGACTTCACAGTGGACGACACAGCTCAATTCCAAACGATCAGATGATGGGGCGCATCCGCAAACGGCCCGGCGCCGGGCGCCCGCTCGGGCCCGACGGACTGACCGGCGACCTCACCCGGCCGACCGCCCGATTGGAGGATGCGGCCGGAAAAGGGTCAGCCAACTCCATGTTTCCCCACCGAACCTGAGAATTGCGTGAACCGGGTAGCGGATTCCCACCCCCGCCGAACGGCGGGGGTGATCAGCCCCCGGCGTTCGGCACCCCACTCGCACAACCCCTACTCTCGGAACGACCCACGCGGACCGCCCCGACCCGGCCGCCCGAACCGAGGAGGCACCATCACCACCACCCGCGTGCTGATCGTCGACGACGAGATCCTGGTCCGCTCCGGCCTGGGCCTGATCGTCGGCTCCGCCGACGACCTGGAGGTGGTCGGCGACTGCTCCGGCGGACAGGCCGAGGAACACGTCCAGCGGCTTCGCCCGCACGTGGTGCTGCTCGACATCCGGATGCCCGACCTCGACGGCATCTCGGTGCTGCGCCGCCTGCGCGCCCTGCCCGAACCGCCCGCCGTGGCGATGCTCACCACCTTCGACACCGACGAGTACATCGGCACCGCGCTGCGGGCCGGCGCGGCCGGGTTCCTGCTCAAGGACACCGCCCCCGAGCAGCTGGTGCACGCCGTCCGGGTGCTCGCGGCCGGCGGCAACATCCTCTCCCCGACCGTCACCCGCACCGTGATCGGCGGCTACGTGGACGGCGGCGGCCCGGACGCCGAGGCCACCGCGCTCGCCCGCACCCTCACCGGCCGCGAGCTCGACGTGCTCGCGCTGCTCGGCGAGGGCCTGTCCAACGCCGAGATCGCCGACCGGCTCTTCCTCGGCACCGGCACGGTCAAGGACCACATCAGCGCGATCCTCGGCAAGCTCGGCGCCGCCAACCGGGTCCAGGCCGCCGTCCTGGCCCACCGGGCCGGGCTGGTCCGGCCCAAGCCCGGCGACGGGGCATGACGACCGCCGACCAACTGCCGTCCAGACGGCTGCCGGCCTGGTGCACCGCCCCCTGGCTGATGCTGCTGCTGCCCGTCCTCTACTCCCTGCTGGACGCCGCCCTGGTGGCCCGGGAGGCCGCCTGGTGGCAGGTGGCGCTGTCCACGCTGGCCGCCGTCGCCCTGTTCTGGCGACGGCGCTTCCCGGTGACCGTGCTGCTGCTCACCATGCCGGGCAGCTTCGTGGACGAGATCTGGCTGGCCCCGATCACGGCCGTCTACTCGGTGGCCGCCGAGCGCCCCCGCCCCCGGATCGTGATCCCCTGCGGCGTCCTGTTCGCCCTGGTCGAGTTCTTCCACTGGCCGCTGCCCGAGGGCGTCCTCGACCTCAGCCGCGCCACCGCGCTGGACGCCATCCAGGCCGTGATGCTGGCGGCCGGCCCGGCCGCCACCGGTCTGCTCGCCCGCACCCGGCGGGAGCTGGCCGCCCGCCTGGACGAGCTGACCCGCGGCCAGGAGCGGGAGAGCCGGCTGCTGGCCGAGCGGGTGCTGATCAGCGAGCGCGGCCGGCTGGCCCGGGAGATGCACGACGTGGTCTCGCACCAGGTCAGCCTGATCAGCATCCAGGCCGGAGCGCTCCAGGTGAGCAGCCCCGACCCGGCGGCCGTGACCGCCGCCCGCACCATCCGCGAGCTGTCCGTGCGGACCCTGGACGAGCTGCGCCAGATGGTCGGGGTGCTGCGCGGCACCGGCGGGCTGCCGGACGCCCCGCTCGCCCCGCAGCCCCGGCTGGCCGACCTGCCCCGGCTGATCGAGGAGAGCGGCCTGACCGCCGACTCCGAGCTGGTCCCCGGCGACCGCCCGTGGCCGGAGGCGGTCGAACGGGCCGCCTACCGCACCGTCCAGGAGGCGCTCACCAACATCACCAAGTACGCCCCGGAGGCGGCGGTGCACGTGCGGGTCCGGGCGAAGGGCCGCCGGCTGCGGGTCGAGGTCCGCAACGACGCGCCTCCGGTGCACCCCACCGAGACGCTGCCGGGCGGCGGCCACGGGCTCGTCGGCCTGCGCGAGCGCGCCCAGCTGCTGGGCGGCACCCTCACCGCCGGGCCGACCCCGGACGGCGGCTTCGAGGTCCGCGCCGAACTCCCGGCCAGCCGCGGCTGATCCGCCCCGGCCCGGCGAGGGCACCGGTGCCGGCGGCCGTCGGGCGGGGAGCGGACGACAAAAAAGCCCCGCAGATCCGTAGATCTGCGGGGCTTCGCTGTGCGCGAGGGGGGAGTTGAACCCCCACGCCCTTTCGGGCACTGGAACCTGAATCCAGCGCGTCTGCCTATTCCGCCACCCGCGCATGGGTGTTGTCCTCGTTGCCGACCGATCTTCCAGGGCGCTCGGTACCATCGGTACTTCGCACTTCCTTGGACCGGCCTCCCTTTCGGGCGGCCCTTCCGACATGGAAAACATTAGCACGACCTGGGGGGCTGCTCCGAATCCGTTGTCCGGGGACCCCGGTGACACCCGAACCAATGCCCGACGAACGCCCGTACGACTTCCGGAAGGGCGATCCGGCGGGCGCACCTGGCGTGCCGTACCCGAAATGCGTCACCCTGTGTGTCCGAGCCCACCCCCGGGCACCACACGGTCCGGGAACCGTACGGAAGGGCCCGGCGTGGATACGATCAGTACGGAAGTACCGCAAGTAGGAGGCGCGACCGGGTCCCGGGCGGGATCCGGCCGGCAGGCAGGCGAACGAACCCTGGAAGGGGGTGCCCCATGGGAGTGCTGAAGAAGTTCGAGCAGCGGCTCGAGGGTCTCGTCAACGGCACCTTCGCCAAGGTGTTCAAGTCCGAGGTCCAGCCCGTGGAGATCGCCGGAGCGCTGCAGCGCGAGTGCGACAACAACGCGAGCATCTGGAACCGCGACCGCACCGTCGTGCCGAACGACTTCATCGTCGAGCTGAGCCCGCACGACCACGAGCGGCTCAGCCCCTACTCCGGGCAGCTCGGCACCGAGCTGGCCGGCATGGTCCGCGAGTACGCGGAGGCCCAGCGGTACACGTTCATGGGTCCGCTCCAGGTGAACCTGGAGAAGGCCGACGACCTGGACACCGGGCTGTACCGGGTGCGCAGCCGCACCCTCGCGGCCGAGGAGCCCCCGCAGCAGCAGTACGCGCCGCCGCAGCCGGGCTACGACCGTCCGCCGGCCGCTCCCGCCCCCGGCGCACCGTGGCAGCAGCCCGGCGCCGGCCAGTACAGCGCGCCCCCGCCGCCGGCCGCGCCCCCCGCGATGCCCCCCGGCCCGCCCGCGCCCGCCGGCGGCAACGTCCGGGCCTTCCCCGGCGCCGGCCACGGCGGCGCCGGGATGCGCCGCTGGGTCGAGGTGAACGGCGCCCGGCACCAGATCACCGGCTCGGCCTGCGTGCTCGGCCGGTCGACCGAGGCGGACGTGCGGATCGACGACCCCGGGGTCTCCCGCAAGCACGCCGAGATCCGGCCCGGCACGCCCTCGATGGTGCTCGACCTGGGGTCCACCAACGGCATCGTGGTGGACGGACAGCACACCCAGCGCGCTACGCTCCGCGACGGCTCTCGAATCGTCGTGGGCTCCACCACCATCGTCTACCGGCAGGTCGAAGGGTAGTGTCCGAATTGTTCGCGCGCCTCGCTCACCGACTGGCGGGACGGCCATGTCAGAACTGACCCTCACGGTCATGCGGCTGGGCTTCCTGGCCGTGCTGTGGCTGTTCGTCATCGTCGCGATCCAGGTGATCCGCAGCGACCTGTTCGGCACCAAGGTGAACCCGCGGTCCTCCCGTCGCGGCACGAACGCCACGGCCGCCGGCGGCGCCGCCACCGCGACCGCCGCCACCGCCGCGCGCGCCGCGGCACCGGCCCAGGCCGGCCCCGCGGCGGGCCAGACCCAGGGCGGCGGGGGGCGCCGTCGCGGCGGTCCGACCCAGCTCGTCGTGGTGCAGGGCTCGCTGGCCGGCACCACGGTGGCGCTCCAGGGCCAGACCATCACGCTCGGCCGCGCGCACGACTCCACCATCGTGCTGGACGACGACTACGCGTCCTCCCGGCATGCCAGGATCTATCCGGATCAGACTGGGCAGTGGACGGTCGAGGATCTAGGCTCCACCAACGGCACCTATCTGGACCGGCAGCGCCTGACCGCGCCCACCCCGCTCCAGCCGGGCATGCCGATCCGTATCGGCAGGACCGTCATCGAACTGCGGAAGTAGTTGGCGCATGAGGGACAGCATCCCGTCCATGACCCAGAGGGGGGCACAGGTCGCATGACCCTGGTGCTGCGCTTCGCCGCCGGCTCCCACAAGGGACTGATCCGGGAGGGGAACGAGGACTCCGGCTACGCCGGGCCGCGGCTGCTGGCCGTGGCCGACGGCATGGGCGGTGCCGCGGCCGGCGAGGTCGCGTCCTCCGAGGTGCTCGGCTCGATCGTCCGGCTGGACGAGGACGTGCCGGGCGCCGACCTGCTGACCCTGCTGGGCGACGCCGTCCAGGGCGCCAACGACCGGCTCCGGCTGATGGTCGAGGAGGACCCGCAGCTGGAGGGCATGGGTTGCACCCTGACCGCCATGCTGTGGACGGGTCAGCGGATGGGCCTGGTGCACGTCGGCGACTCCCGCGCCTACCTGCTGCGCGACGGCTCCCTGGTGCAGATCACCCAGGACCACACCTGGGTGCAGCGCCTGGTCGACGAGGGCCGGATCACGCCCGAGGAGGCCGAGACCCACCCGCAGCGCTCGCTGCTGATGCGGGCCCTGGACGGCCGCGGCCAGGTCGAGCCCGACCTGTCGATCCGCGAGGTCCGGGCCGGCGACCGCTACCTGATCTGCTCCGACGGCCTCTCCGGCCCGGTCAGCCACCAGACCCTCCAGGACACCCTCGGCAGCTACTACGCGCCCGAGCAGACCGTGCAGGAGCTGATCCAGCTCGCGCTGCGCGGCGGCGGTCCGGACAACATCACCTGCATCGTGGCGGACGTCATCGACGTCGGCGCCACGGACACCATGAGCGGCCAGTTCAACGACGTCCCGGTGGTGGTCGGCGCGGTCGCCGACGCCCCGCCGTCCTCGGCCGCCGCCGACCGCTCGATCGCGGACACCCCGGCCGGCCGCGCCGCCGGCCTCGGCCGCGGCCCGCAGGGCGCCTTCGGCCCGGCCGAGGGCTACCAGGAGGGCTACGGCGCCGCGCACGGCGGCTTCGGCCCCGCCGAGGGGTACGAGGGCGAGTACGGCTCCGGCGAGCCCTCGGTGTACGGCACCGAGGACTTCGACGAGGAGCGGCCCGCGAAGCGCAAGCGCAAGGGCCTGACCGTCTCGCTGGCCGTCCTGGTCACGCTCGGCCTGCTCGGCGGCGCCGGCTGGTTCGGCTACCGGTGGACCCAGGACCAGTACTACGTCGGCACCCAGGACGACCACGTCGCGATCTACCAGGGCATCAACCAGAACCTGGCCGGTCTGAGCCTGTCCTCGGTGCACTCCTCGTACAGCAAGATCCAGCTGAAGTGGCTGCCCGAGGACCAGCAGGTCCACGTGAAGAAGACCATCTCGGTCGGCAGCATGAAGGACGCCCAGTCCACGGTCAACGAGCTCGACGGCTGGGTCCAGCTCTGCCAGCGGGCGGCGAGGGCGACCGCCCCGGCCGCCCCGCCGGCCACCCAGGCGGTGCAGGCCGCGTACCTGGCCACCACGCCCACCCCGACCGAGAAGAACCGCGGCCCGGCCGCGGCGACACCGACCACCTCGCCCTCGGGCACGCCGACGCCGACCGCTCCGGGGGCACCCGCCCCGGCGCCGAACACCACCCCTCCGGTGGCCGGCGCGCAGGGCGACCAGGCTCCGCTGACGGACGAGGAACTCAGCCGGGCCAACTCCTGCCCGAAGCAGTGACGTCCGTGATCCGACATAGGTCCGCCCCGAGCGGGCTTGCCGGCCGTCAGGGAGCGGTCACCACGTGAGCAGCTACGACCTGAGCGAAGAAACCACCCGGTCCGGCCGGCGCCGGGCGGCTGAACGTGCCGTCCCCCGCCGCCGGGGCAACACCACGATCTCCCCGCAGGAGACGCCCAACCGGCGCAACACCGAGCTGGCCCTGCTGGTCTTCGCGGTGCTGGTGCCGGTCCTCGCGTACGCCAACGTCGGCCTCGCGATGGACGGCAAGCTGCCCACCGGCATGCTCGGCTACGGGCTCGGCATGGGCGCCCTGGCGGTGGTCGCGCACCTGCTGGTGCGCCGCTTCGCGCCGTACGCGGACCCGCTGATGCTGCCGATCGCCACCCTGCTGAACGGGCTCGGGGTGGTGATGATCTGGCGGCTCGACAAGGCGGGCAAACTGCTCAGGGGCAACTACCCGGCGGCCGAGAACCAGCTGATGTGGTCGGCCCTCGGGATCGCCGGCTTCATCGGGGTGATGGTGCTGCTGAAGGACCACCGGGTGCTGCAGCGCTACACCTACATCTCGATGGTGGTGGCCCTGGTGCTGCTCGCCGCGCCGGCCTTCTTCCCGTCCCGGGCGGAGGACTTCGGCGCCAAGATCTGGATCCGGATGGGCAGCTTCTCCATCCAGCCGGGCGAGTTCGCCAAGATCGTCCTGACGGTGTTCTTCGCCGGCTACCTGATGGTCAAGCGGGACGCCCTGGCGCTGGCCAGCCGCCGGTTCATGGGCCTGTACCTGCCGCGCGGCCGCGACCTCGGCCCGATCGTCGTGATCTGGCTGCTCAGCCTGCTGATCCTGATCTTCGAGAACGACCTGGGCACGTCCTTCCTGTTCTTCGGCCTGTTCGTGGTGATGCTCTACGTCGCCACCGAGCGGACCAGCTGGATCCTGTTCGGCCTGCTGATGTCGGTCGGCGGCGCCGTCGCGGTCGCCTCGACCGCCAGCCACGTGAAGGTCCGCATCGACGCCTGGCTCGACCCGATGGCCGCCTTCAGCGCGAACCCGCCGAAGGGCGCCACCGAGCAGATCGGCCAGTCGCTGATGGCGCTCGGCTCGGGCGGGGTCACCGGCTCCGGCCTCGGCCAGGGCCGCTCCTGGCTGATCGCCTTCGCGGCCAAGAGCGACTTCATCCTGGGCTCCTTCGGCGAGGAGCTCGGACTGACCGGCCTGATGGCGATCTTCCTGCTGTACGCGCTGCTGGTGCAGCGCGGCCTGCGCACCGCGCTCGCCGCCCGCGACCCGTTCGGCAAGCTGTTCGCCGTCGGCCTCTCCTCGGCGATGGCGATCCAGGTGTTCGTCGTGGCCGGCGGTGTCACCGGGCTGATCCCGCTCACCGGTATGACCATGCCGTTCCTCGCCCAGGGCGGTTCGTCCGTGGTCGCCAACTGGGCGCTGGTCGCGATCCTGCTGAAGATCAGCGACAGCGCCCGCCGGCCCGGGGCCGAACCGGCCCCGGCCGCCACCGAGGGCCAGGGAGGACCCGCCCGATGAACAAGCCGATCCGCCGGGTCTCGATCTTCTGCCTCGTCCTGATCCTGGCCCTGATGGTGCGCACCAACTGGGTGCAGGGCGTCCAGGCCGAGTCCTGGGCCACCAACAAGAACAACAAGCGCCAGCTGTACGACCGCTACGCCCACCCGCGCGGCAACATCATCGTCAGCGGCCAGCCGGTCACGAAGTCGGACTTCGTCGACGGCCTGCGCTACAAGTACAAGCGCTCCTGGGTCGACGGCCCGATGTACGCCCCGGTGACCGGCTACTCCTCCCAGGCCTACGGCTCCAACCAGCTGGAGAACCTGGAGGACGGCATCCTCTCCGGGACGGACGACCGGCTGTTCTTCCGCAACACCCTGGACATGCTGACCGGCGAGCAGAAGCGCGGCGGCGACGTCGTCACCACCATCAACGCCAAGGTCCAGAAGGCGGCCTTCGACGCCATGGGCAACAAGAAGGGCGCGGTGGTCGCACTCGACCCGAAGACCGGCGCGATCCTCGGGCTGGTCTCCACCCCGTCCTACGACCCCGGCACCTTCGCCGGCGGCGAGGCCGCCGACACCAAGGCGTGGACGGACCTCAACGCGGACCCGAACAAGCCGATGCTCAACCGGGCGCTGAAGGAGACCTATCCGCCCGGCTCGACCTTCAAGCTGGTCACCGCGACCGCGGCGTTCGAGAACGGCCGCTACCAGAGCATCGACGACGCCACGGACACGCCCGAGCCGTACATCCTGCCGAACACCACCACCCAGCTGAAGAACGAGAGCCCGAACGAGCGCTGCGAGAACGCGACCGTCAAGTCCGGGATGGACCAGTCCTGCAACACGGTCTTCGCCAAGATGGGCGCGGACCTGGGCAAGGAGCGGATGCGCGCGCAGGCCGAGAAGTTCGGATTCAACAGCACGATCGACACCCCGGTCCGGTCCGAGAAGAGCGTCTTCCCGGACAGCCCGAGCCTGGACGGCACCGCCCAGGACTCGATCGGCCAGCACGACACCCGCGCCACCCCGCTCCAGATGGCCATGGTCTCCGCCGCCATCGCCAACAACGGCAGCCTGATGCAGCCGTACCTGGTCGACCAGGAGCGCTCGGCCACCCTGACCACCGTCTCCAAGCACACCGAGAAGCAGTTCTCCCAGGCGATGAGCCCGGCCACCGCGCAGAAGATGCAGGACCTGATGGTCTCGGTGGTCGAGAACGGCACCGGCACCAACGCCAAGATCCCCGGCCTCCAGGTCGGCGGCAAGACCGGCACCGCGCAGCACGGCGAGGACAACGCGGGGCTGCCCTTCGCCTGGTTCACCTCCTGGGCCAAGACCGCGGACGGCCAGTCGGTCGCGGTCGCGGTGGTGGTCGAGGACGGTTCCCAGAACCGCGACGGCATCAGCGGCGGCCGGCTCGCGGCCCCGATCGCCAAGGCGGTGATGCAGGCCGCTCTCGGCAAGTAGGAGCGTGGATCCGAGGTGAGGGGAACGTCACGATCGCCGGCCCCGTCCGGATACCGGTCTGATATCGGCCGACGGCTGACTCCGGTCCGGTGCGGTGCGACCGGTAGCGTATCCGCCAGCAGCGGGTGTGCCCGTTGCCGCCCGCGAGGCACCGCACGGCTCGGCCGGAGAACCGGTCGCGGACCGCGCGGCGTCACCCAGAGCGTGCGGGGACACCTACGTCACAACCTCACCGGCGGGTGAGGGAGAGGGTCTGAACTATGGAAGAGCCTCGTCGCCTCGGCGGCAGGTACGAGCTCGGCGGCGTCCTAGGACGCGGCGGCATGGCCGAGGTGTACCTCGCCCATGACACCCGACTCGGCCGCTCCGTCGCAGTGAAGACGCTCCGGGCCGACATGGCCCGGGATCCGTCGTTCCAGGCCCGCTTCCGCCGCGAGGCGCAGTCGGCCGCGTCCCTGAACCATCCCGCGATCGTCGCCGTGTACGACACCGGCGAGGACTACATCGACGGCATCTCCATCCCGTACATCGTGATGGAGTACGTCGAGGGGTCCACGCTGCGCGAGCTGCTGCACTCCGGCCGCCGGCTGCTGCCCGAGCGCGCCCTGGAGATGACCATCGGCATCCTCCAGGCCCTGGAGTACTCGCACCGGGCCGGCATCGTGCACCGCGACATCAAGCCGGCCAACGTGATGCTGACCCGGCAGGGCAACGTCAAGGTCATGGACTTCGGCATCGCCCGTGCGATGGGTGACGCCGGTATGACCATGACGCAGACCTCGGCCGTCATCGGCACCGCCCAGTACCTCTCCCCCGAGCAGGCCAAGGGCGAGCAGGTCGACGCCCGCTCCGACCTCTACTCCACCGGCTGCCTGCTCTACGAGCTGCTGACCGTGCGCCCGCCGTTCGTCGGCGACTCGCCGGTCGCGGTGGCCTACCAGCACGTCCGGGAGGAGCCGCAGCCGCCGTCCGTCTTCGACCCCGAGGTGCGCCCCGAGGTCGACGCGATCGTGCTGAAGGCGCTCGCCAAGGACCGCGACTACCGCTACCAGACCGCCGACGAGATGCGCGACGACATCGAGCGCTTCCTCGACGGCCTGCCGGTGGCCGCCGCCCAGCAGGCCGCGTACGGCATGGGCGCGGCCGGGTACGGCTACGACCAGAACGGCTACCCGCAGCAGCACGACCCGTACGGGCAGACCAACGTGCTGCCGCAGCAGCCCGGCGGCGGCCCGACCACCGTCCTGCCGCAGGCCTCCGGGCAGCCCGGCTACGGGCAGCAGGGCGGCTACCAGGACGACGGCTACGGCCAGAACTACGCCGGCGCCGCGGGCGGCGGCAACGACGGCTACGACGACGGCTACGGCCGCGGCGGCGGCCGGCGGGGCGAGGACCCGCCGAAGAAGAGCAACACCTCCTGGGTCGTGCTGGCGGTGGCCGCCGTGCTGGTCCTGGTCGGCACCTTCTTCGTCGCCCAGGCGATGTTCGGCGACAAGGGCACCAAGGAGCCCGCGAAGGTCACCGCCCCGAACCTGGTCGGCAAGACCCTGGCCGAGGCCAAGACGGCCGCCGCCGGGACCGGCCCCAAGCTCGTGGTGACCGAGGGCGACAAGATCGCCTGCCCGGACACCAACGTCAAGAAGGACCAGGTCTGCACCCAGACCCCGACGCCGGGCACCCAGGTCGCGGAGACGTCCACCATCACGGTGCAGGTCTCCTCGGGCCCGGCCAAGGCGCAGGTCCCCGGCGTGGTCGGCAAGCCCAAGGACCAGGCCGTCAAGGCGCTCGCCGACCTCGGCTTCACCAACGTCACCACCGAGTACAAGGACGACGACAACGCCGCGCAGGACACCGTCACCGCCCAGGACCCGGCGGCCAACGCGGCCGTCGACCCGAGCGCCGCGATCAAGCTGACCGTGTCGCAGGGCAAGGCCAAGGTGAACGTGCCGAACGTGGTCGGCGCCCAGAAGGAGGACGCGGTGGCCACCCTCCAGGGCCTCGGCTTCCAGGTGGACGCCTCGAAGACCGCGCCGGCCCCCGACCCGAGCAAGGTCAACACCGTCTCCTTCCAGTCGGTCCCGGCCAACACCAAGGCCCCGGCCAACACCAAGATCGCGCTGACCGTCTTCAAGGCGCAGGACAAGCCGCAGGTCCCGCCGCTGCAGAACGTCAAGCTGAGCGACGTCGGGCCCCAGCTGCAGAAGCTCGGCCTGACCTACATCGTGGTCAGCGGCCCTTCGGACCCGAACGCGACGGTGCAGCAGACCAACCCGCCGGCCGGCACCGCGGTCGACCCGAACACCCAGATCCAGCTGTACACCAAGGCGGCCGAGCCGCCCAAAGGGGGCGACCCCACCACCGCACCCCCCAAAGGGGACCACTAAGCCTCCGATATTCCCCTGGTTCGGCTGAACCGGGGGACCAGCAGCACGGAGCACGCCCGAGGGCCCGCCGCAACGCTTGCGGCGGGCCCTCGGGCGTTCCGTACCCGGCCCCGGAAGGGTCCTCGGGAGGTCCCGAGGACGCCTGTGAGGGGCCTCAGGGGCGCCGCAGCTCCGGCGGCGGGGTGCGCTTGGCGTCCATGTCGTCGACCCGCACCAGGCTGCCCCAGACGGCCATCCGGTAGCGCGAGGTGTACACCGGCGTGCAGGTGGTCAGGGTGATGTAGCGGCCGGGCCCGGCGTAGCCGGAGCGGGCCGGGACGGGCGCCACGATGCCGGTGTCGTACTTGGACGTCTCCGCCAGGGTGCTGTCGACCTTGTAGACGTACCACTTGTCCTGGGTCTCGACCACGACCGCGTCGCCCTGGTGGACGGCGTCCAGGTCGTGGAACTTGGCGCCGTGGCCGTCCCGGTGGGCGGCCAGCGCGAAGTTGCCCTCCTGGTCCCAGGGCATCGCGGCCTTGTACGGCTGCTCGTACACGCCCGCCACGCCGTCGTCCAGGACCTCGGTGGAGGTGCCCAGCCGGATCAGCACCTGGAAGTCCCTGCCCATCGCCGGGACGTGCAGGAAGCCGACGTCGTCCCCGACCGCGAACTGCTTCGGCGCGGCCGTGGGCGCGGCGCCGGGGGCACCGGACGCGCCGGGGGCCGGGGCACCGCCGGGGGCGGCCGGGGGGCCGGGGTTCGGGCCCGCGGCCCAGCTGCCGCGCAGCCGGTCCGCGGCCGCCGAGGCCGAGCGGTCCGCCTGCACGTTGGTCCACCACAGCGAGTAGGCCACGAACAGGCCGAGCACCAGGCCCAGGGTGATCAACAGCTCGCCGAAGACGCCGAGCGCGGCCAGCGCCCGGATCCGGCCCCGCCCCGCCCGCGGCTCGGGCGGGGGGAAGGCCTCCTGCGCCGGTTCGGCCGACTGCGCGGTCTCGTCCTGCATCTGCGGTGTTCCCCCTCCGGGCCGGGCGGCCGGGCGGCTACCCGCCCGTGATCGCGGCCGGCTTGCCCTGGGCACGCGGCCGTTCCTCGATCATCTTGCCAAAGACGATGAGACGGAACTTGGAGGTGAACTCCGGGGTGCACGTCGTCAGCGTGATGTAGCGGCCGGGACCGGTGTACCCGGCGCCGTTCGGCACCGGCTTGATGACGCTCACGTTGTTCGGGGAGGTCTCCGGGATGCCCCCGGTGACCTCGTAGGTGTAGTACCCGGCGGCGGTCTCCACCACGATCTTGTCGCCCTTGCCGAGCTGGTTGATGTACCGGAACGGCTCGCCGTGGGTGTTGCGGTGGGCCGCCAGCGCGAAGTTGCCCGCCTTGTCGCCCGGCATGCCGGTGCCGCTGTAGTGGCCGACCAGGCCGTTGTCGAGCACCCCCGACTTGGAGGTGCCCTCGGCGATCGGGAACTTCAGCCCCAGCTTGGGCAGGTAGATGATGGCGAAGCCCTTGCCGGGCTCGAACACCTCGGGCTTGTTCGGGTCCGGGGCCGGTTGGCCCGGCTGGACGGGCGGGGCGACCGCGTTGAACTGCTGCTCCAGCTTGTTGCGGGCCCCGTCGGCGGCCTCGTCGGCCTGCACGTTGGTCCACCAGAGCTGGTACGCCACGAAGAGCAGCATCACCACGCCGAGCGTTATGCACAGCTCGCCGACGCCCCGGGCGGCCACCACGAGCAGGGACTCCTTGGGACGCACCCGCCCGGCGGCACGGCCGCCCGCCCGGCGCCGGCCGTTGCCGGAGCGCAGCGAGGTGCGGCCCTGGGCGGCGCGGCGGCGCTCGGCCCGGCCGCCGGTGGGGGCCGGTTCGGCGGCCGGCGCGCCGAGGTCCGGGGGCAGCCGCAGCTGGAGGGTCTGGTCGGGCAGCCAGGGGTACTCGGGCCCGTCCACCAGGGGCTCCTGGGCCTGCTCGTAGACGCCCCAGGCGTCCTCGGGCACGGTCTGTCCCGGGTGCTGCCCGTGGGGCGCACCGCCGGTGCCGTCCTCCTGGCCCGGGTACCCGGGCCCGCCGTACTGCTGCACGGTGCCGTACGGGTCCGCCTCCGGCTGGAAGCGCCGCTCCGGACGCAGCGCGGTCACGCCGGTCAGCCCCGGCCGATCACCGGGGCGAGCCCGGCCGACCGGTCGACCGCCTGCGGGAAGCCGCACTCCGCGAGCCAGTTGGCGAGCATCCGGTGCCCGCCCTCGGTGAGCACCGACTCGGGGTGGAACTGCACGCCCTCGACGGGCAGTTCACGGTGCCTCAGGCCCATGATCACGCCGCTCCCGGTGCGCGCGGTGACCACCAGCTCGGCCGGCACGGTGGCCGGCTCGACCGCGAGCGAGTGGTAGCGGGTCGCGGTCAGCGGCGAGGGCAGGCCCTCGAAGACCCCGCCGTCCTCGTGCTCGACCGGCGAGGTCTTGCCGTGCAGCAGCTCGGGCGCCCGGCCGACCACCGCGCCGTACGCGGCCGCGATCGACTGGAGGCCCAGGCAGACGCCGAACACCGGCAGCCCGATCCGCGCGCAGTGGTGCACCATCTCGATGCAGACCCCGGCCTCCTCGGGGGCGCCGGGCCCGGGGGAGAGCAGCACTCCGTCGAAGCCCTCCTCGCCGGCGCGGCGGACGGCGTGCTCGACGGTCACCTCGTCGTTGCGCACCACCTCGCAGGTGGCGCCGAGCTGGTACAGGTACTGGACCAGGTTGAAGACGAAGCTGTCGTAGTTGTCCACCACCAGGATGCGGGGCGGGGTCGTCCGGGTCGTCATGCGCGCGTGGTCTCCGTGGGGTGCGGTGCGGGAAGGGAGTGCCGGGCCCGCCGGCTCAGCCGGTCGCGGCGCCGTCGCCGCCGTCCACTGTGACGTCGCCGAAGGGGAGCAGCGGTTCCGCCCACGGGAAGACGTAGGTGAAGAGGAGGTAGACGATCCCCAGGACGAGGAGCAGCGAAATGACGGCCCGGACCAGGGTGTTCCCCGGGAGGTGACGCCAGATCCAGCCGTACATGGTGCTCCCTCGACGTAGCGGACTGGGTTAAAGAGTAGACCCGCCGTGCACGGCCGCGGGGCCGGTCCGCTACTGCTGCCCGCCCGCCGACCGCAGCTCGGTGGTGCCGGAGTAGCCGGGCAGGTTCAGCTCGCCGCTCTCCTGGACCTTCCAGCCCAGCCCGTACGCCTGGACGTACTGGAGGTACTTGCGGATCGTCGGGTCCGCGTCGACGGCCGAATGCAGGGCGTCGGTCCGGCCCACCGCCTTGACCACGTACGGCGGGGAGTAGACCCGGCCCTGGAGGAGCAGGGTGTTGCCGACGCAGCGGACGGCGCTGGTGGAGATCAGGCGCTGGTCCATCACCTGCACGCCCTCGGCGCCGCCCCGCCACAGCGCGTTGACCACGGCCTGGATGTCCTGCTGGTGGATGACCAGGTCGTTGACGCGGGGCTCGGGCACCCCCGGGATGCGCGCGGTGGCGTTCGGCGGGGCGTCGTTGAGGGTGACGGTCAGGCCGCCGCCCTGGAGCGGCTCCAGCGCGGCGTCGGAGCGCAGGCCGTCCAGCTGCGCGGTGTCGGCGGGGTCGTGGCCCTGCTGCTCGGTGAGCTGCTGGGCGCGGGCCTGGAGGTCGGCGAGCTGGGACTGCGCCTGCTGGTTCTGCGCGCTGCGCTGGCGGACCACGTCGCCGAGGCTGAGCAGCGAGTTGTCGGTCCGCAGGTCGGTGCCGCGGGCGGTCTGCGCGCTGATGTAGAAGAGCAGACCGGCGAGCGCGAAGACGGCGCAGGTCAGGGCACGTCCGACAATTCGGGTGCCGGAACGGCGGGTAGGGGCCGACTCAGGGGGAATCGACAAATTAGTCACCGTACCCTTATCTCCTCAAGACCCGCCGAGCCACTACGCTAACGGACGCCGGTGGCATGTGGCGGAGCGGTCCCCAGGACGTTCTCCACGGCCGACCGCAGCCGATTCCACCCGCTGCACCCTGCGCGGTCTCACAGCGCATCGACAGGAGAGCTCCTCGTGCCGAAGTCTCGACTCCGCAAGAAGTCCGACTACACCCCGCCGACGACGGCTGCGGTGAAGATCAGTTCGGGCCGCAGTTGGGTCGCCCCACTGATGCTGGCGCTGTTCCTGATCGGCCTGGTGTGGATCGTCACCTACTACGTGACGAGCGGCACCTACCCGGTCGAGAGCTGGCGGAACTGGAACATCCTGGTCGGCTTCGGCTTCATCGCCGCAGGGTTCGGCGTCTCCACCCAGTGGAAGTGACGGCCCGCCCGTCCTGAGGCTCTGATTCGAGCCGTTTCCCGCCGCTCCGGATCGCTCGTCCCGGGGCGGCGGTCAGGCGTGCCCGGAACCGGTCGGGAATCCGGTCGTTTGTCCCCACGATCGGACTGGCGTGCTTATCCACATGGTTATCCACACTGGGGAAAAGTCTCCCCAGCCTGTGGATAACTTTCCCGGGCGGGGCCGTGCACAGCTGTGCACAACTCCCCGGAAACGAGAAAACCGCACAGCAGGACACGCGTAGAACAGCAGTCCGCAACCGGGTGGCCGCACAGCCTGTGCACAACCCCGCACCCGCTGTGGACAAACGTCCGGGCGGTCAGGCCCCGTAGAGGGCCATCCCGGTCAGCAGCATCCCCGCCTCGACCGCCACCGCGCCCGCCACCGCCAGCGCCTGGACCGGGCCGCGACGCTCGCGCGGGGCGTACATCAGGCCGGCCGCGGTCAGCGCGCCGAGCACCAGCCCGCCGACGTGCGCCCGCCAGTCGATGCCCGGGCGGGAGAAGGTGACGACCAGGTTGAAGACCAGGAACGCCATCGCCGGGCCGAGCGGGCCCCTGTTCCGCAGCTGGAGCACGATCGTGGCGCCGATCAGCCCGAAGACCGCCCCGGAGGCGCCCACCGAGTTCATCCAGTCGCCGGCCACCAGGAAGGCGAAGGTGCTGCCGCCCAGCCCGGAGACCAGGTACAGGGCCAGGAAGCGCAGCCGGCCGAGCGCCTCCTCCAGCGTCGGGCCGAGCCAGAACAGCACCAGCATGTTCATCCCGACGTGCCACCACTCCAGGTGCAGGAAGGTGGCGGTCAGCAGCCGGTACCACTGGTCCGGACCGTCGGCGATGCCCGCGGGGCCGCCGAGGATGTCCCGCCCCGCGCTGAACAGCGACCAGGTCTGGCCCAGCCGCGGGGTGAGCACGTAGGCCGCCAGCACCCAGACCACGACGTTGAGGCCGATCAGCACCCGGGTGACCAGCCCGCCGTCGGCGGCCAGGGCGCCGCCGAACCGGGTGGTCGCCCGACGCGTCCCGGCGTGGCCGTCGCCGACGCACTCCGGGCACTGGAAGCCCACCGAGGCGGTCACCATGCACTGCGGGCAGATCGGCCGCTCGCAGCGGGCGCAGGAGACCCCGGTGGGGGTCCGCGGGTGCCGGTAGCAGCCGGGCGGACCGGTCTCCGGGGACCGATCGGCCGACGGCCGCGGCTCGTCCGGGAGCATCAGCGGAGTCCCCTTCCCGTACACGACCTCCGAAACCGCCAGCCTACTGCCGCGTGCCCGCTCCCGGACCGGCTCCCCCACAACCGCCCGCCCGCCGCACGGGACCGGGTACCGCCCGCCCCTCCGCCCCCGCCCGTCGCCGCCCGTCGCCGCCCCGCGCCCGCCCGCCACCCCGCGGGGCCCGCGAACGGCCCACCCCGACCTGCCGTCGGACAAATCAGGATGCATGATCAGCATTCAGGTGGATATGTGCATATAGGACGCCACCCAGGAGGAGAGAGACTCGTGAGCTTTTCGGATTCGGCCCGAGAGACGGCCACCAGGACCCGGGACACCGCCGCACACTTCGCGGACGGCGCCAAGCAGCGCCTCGGCCCCGCCTTGGACGCCTTGGGCCCGAAGGCCGCGCTGGCCGCCCACAACCTCCGCATCCAGTACGACAGGCATCTCGCCCCGCAATTCGGCCATGCCTTCGCCAGCCTGCCGCCGGAGGCCCAGCAGAACGTCCTGAAGGCCCTCCACCGGGCCCAGGAGGCCGCTCTGGCGGCCCGCCTGTCCGCCGCCCGGGCCGCGGACCAGGCCCGCACCAACGTGGCCCCCAGGGTCGCCCAGGCGGTCGAGGAGGCCCGCGCCACCGTCGGCCCGGTCGCCCACGAGGCCCAGACCCGCGGCGCCGCCGCGCTGACCGCCCTCCAGGGCAACGTCAGCTCGGCCGAGATCAGCGAGCTGGCCGCCCGGAACGCCAGGAAGAAGGACTGCAACCGCCTGGCCACCGGCCTGGCCGTGGCCGGTCTGCTGGCGATCGGCGGCGGCATCGTGGCCTGGCAGTGGTGGCGCCGGCACAGCAACCCGGAGTGGCTGGTCGAGCCCCCGGCACCGCAGGAGCCCCGGCCCACCGGCGCGCACGCCGCGTCCGCGCCGGTGAACGGCTCCGGCCCGGACGCCGGCGCCGAGAGCACGGACGGGGCCCCGGTCGGCGAGAACGACGGCCCCGCCGCCGAGGACGGCCCCGGGCCGCGCTGACCGTGCGGAGACCGCCCGGAAACGCCGATCGGCCGTCGACCAGGATCCTGGTCGACGGCCGATCGGCTACTGCCGTGAATTGTGGAGCATAGGAGACTCGAACTCCTGACATCTGCCTTGCAAAGGCAGCGCTCTACCAACTGAGCTAATGCCCCTCGACGGCACCGCGCGCGTGCCAACGGGCACTAGCGTACCGGTTTCCGGCGCGATTCCCAGCGCCGTCCCCCTGGAACGGTGCTGTTCCATGGGGTCGGCCGGTCCGGTTCGTCGACCGGGCCGGCCGGCCCGGGAGGCGCCGACGGGCGCCTCCGGAGTTCGTCGATCGTCAGATCGCCGGGGGCTCAGCGACCGGCCGGAACCGGGTCGGTGGCCTCGGTCCACAGGTCCTGCTCGGCGCGGTCCGCCTGGACCTGACGGTAGACAAAGAAGCCGCCGAGGGCGACCAGGGCGACCAGGAGAAGCTTCTTCACCGCGGGACCTCGTCCTTCTTGCGTTGATGGACTCAAGAGCCGGATCCGGCCTGACTGACCGGGCCGACGAGTCCAGTTGTGTTTCGAGCGCGAACGGGCTGCCGAGTGCCAGACTGCCCTTGCGGCCGATGATACACACCGGTGTCCCAATCGTGACCAGCCACCGGTACGGCCAACCCGGCGGTCCGGTCCCGGGATTGACGCCGCACCTCCTGGCGGGCGGTCCGGCCGCCCCCGGACCGTCCGCCGCGCCCACGGGTCAGGCCCCGCCCCCCGGGCCCCGCACCGCCCCGGCCGCGGGGCCGTTCGCCGGGCGGTCCGGCACCACCACCACGGCCGTGCCGCCCGCCAGGTCCACCCTGGTCCGCGGCGGCGCCCCCTCGCCCTCCTCGTCCCGCAGCATCAGCGTGCTGCCGCGTTCGTCCAGCTCGTGCTGCTTTCCCGCGGCGAACTGCGCGTGCAGCTGCTCGAACCCGGTAGCCGAGATCTGCCCCTCCCGACCGGTCCCCCGCCAGGGCACCCAGCGGGCGCGGCCCGCCCTCAGTGCCAGCTGGTCGAGCACCGCCAGCACCGCCAGGGCGCAGACCAGTCCGGGGATGCTCATCGCCCACAACACCGCCATGCCGTCACCAACCCTCCACCGTGTTTCCCCGGGGAACCGTCGGGACGGGCGCACGGTTCCCGGTCCGGCGGCGGGAAAAGCGGCGGGAAGAGCGGCGGGAAACGCCGAAGGGCCCGGAGTGGATCACTCCGGGCCCTTCGGGGAGGTGGGCCTAACAGGACTTGAACCTGTGGCCTCTTCCTTATCAGGGAAGCGCTCTAACCGTCTGAGCTATAGGCCCTCACCGAACAGAGATCGTACCGGATCCCGGCCGCTCCACGGCCCCGCCCGATCTCGAAAGAGTCGAAGGGCCCGGAGTGGATCACTCCGGGCCCTTCGCGGTTGTGGGCCTAACAGGACTTGAACCTGTGGCCTCTTCCTTATCAGGGAAGCGCTCTAACCGTCTGAGCTATAGGCCCTTGCCGCACTGAAAGATTAGCGGACCGACGGCCGATCTCCCAAATCCGGCTCGGCCGGGGCCGCGGCGGCACCCCTCGCGACCAGCCCCGGCGCACCGGCGGAGGGCCGCAGCAGCCACTCCTCGCGGGTCGGCGGCAGGCCCGCCGAGCCCTCCTCGGTGCTGCGGACGGCGAGGACCTGGTTGATCCCGATCCGGTTCTGCTCGAAGGCGAGCGCGGAGGCCGCCATGTACAGCCGCCAGACCCGGGCCCGGCCGCGGCCGACCAGCCGGACCGCCTCCGTCCAGTGCGCCTCCAGGTTGGCCACCCACTCGCGCAGGGTCAGCCCGTAGTGCTCGCGCAGCGACTCGACGTCCCGGACCTCGAAGCCGGCCTCCTCCAGCCGCGCCACGGTGGAACCGACGGGGGAGAGCTCGCCGTCCGGGAAGACGAAGCGGTCGATGAAGGGGCTGGGGCGGTGCTGTTCACCGGGGAGGTCGGGGCGGCGGGCGATCTGGTGGTTGAGCAGCCGGCCGCCGGGCACCAGCAGCCGGTACAGGCCCTCGGCGTAGACCCGGTACTGCTCGGCGCCGACGTGCTCGGCCATCCCGACGCTGGAGATCGCGTCGAAGGGCCCGTCGGCGATCTCCCGGTAGTCCTGCAGCCGGACCTCGACCCGGTCGGACAGGCCGGCCTCCTCGACCCGGGCGCGGGCCAGCGCGACCTGCTCCCGGGAGATGGAGACGCCGACCGCGGTGACCCCGTAGTGCTTCGCCGCGTGCAGCAGCAGTGAGCCCCAGCCGCAGCCGACGTCCAGCAGGCGCATCCCCGGGCGCAGGCCGAGCTTGCGGCAGATCAGGTCGAGCTTGGCCTCCTGGGCGGCCTCCAGGCTCTTCGCCTCCGGCGTCCAGTAGGCGCACGAGTAGACCATCGAGGAGCCCAGCACGATCCGGTAGAAGTCGTTCCCGACGTCGTAGTGGTGGCTGATGGCCGCGCGGTCCCGGCTGCGGCTGTGCAGGCGTCCCGCGGCCCTGCGGACCTCCTCGCGGGGCGGCTCGGGTTCCAGGCCGACCGCGCCGGCCCGCAGCACGGCGGCGAGCACCCGGCGGCCCCTGGCGCCGACCACGTCCCGCGGGCCGAAGGCCAGGGTGCGGATCTCCGGCCGCTCGGCGAAGCGGGCGACGGCGGAGAGCGTCTCGTACAGGTCGGTACCGGGGGCGAGCTCGAGGTCCCCCGCGACGTAGGCCCGGGCCAGGCCCAGTTCGTCCGGCCGCCAGATCAGCCGGCGCAGCGCCCGACGGTTGCGCAGGACCACGGTGGGCGCGCCCGGAGGCCCTGCGACGCTGCCGTCCCAGGCCTGGACCCGCAGCGGTACCGGGACCCCCAACAGCCCTTCCAGGGCCTCCACCAGTTGACCTGCGAGCTTCGCCACCGCGCGCCTCCGTCCAGTCGTCCTGCGGAACCTCAGCCGACCCGGTCGGGCGGATCGGGGGCGGCCTGCGGCACTCCCGGGATTCGGGACGGGTGGCACCCAGCTAATCCCACTGCGGCCGCCCGCTTTCCGGGCGGCGCGCCGCGGGCGGCCGGCTGTCACCCGAAATGCCGACGGGCCCCACCGGCTGCAACAGCCGGTGGGGCCCGTACATTCCGTCCCCGGACGGGAAACTGAGCGTGCGTCAGGATCCGGCCGGAATCAGTCCTCCTCGGCCAGGGTGAGCTCCACGCCGCCGGTGAAGCCGGCCGCCGCGTTGTAGATGAACGCGGAGAGCGTGGACAGGGCCGTCAGCAGGACGACGTCGACCACGGCGATCAGCGTGGTGAAGGTCATCACCTTGCCGAAGCCGACGTAGTCCATCAGGTTGAGGCCGCCGCTGCTGTCCGAGCCGGTGACGTCCTTGAGGGTCTTGGTCAGCGAGTCGAAGACGCCGAGCGAGTCCAGCGTCATCCACAGCACGGCCGCGGCCACGATGATGATGATGCCGACGGCCAGCGACAGCAGGAAGCTGACCTTCATCACGGACCACGGGTCGACCTTGGTCACCCGCAGCCGGGCCTTGCGCGTCCGGCCGAGCGCGGAGCCGCCGGCCGCGGGGGCCGGGGCGGGGGCCGCGCCGGGGCGGCGCGCCGCCCCGCCGGTGGGGGTGCCACCGGGCGGGGTGTGCCCCGGGACCCGGGTGCCCCGGGCCGGGGTCGGCTGCCCCTTGGCGTAGGTGGTCGGCTGCGAGAAGCCGCCCGATCCGGCGGCCTGGCCGCCGCTCGCCGACGCGGCCTGCTGCCCGCCGTAGGTCGCACCGCTCTGGCCCGCTCCACCGGCCGGCGGCATCAGCGAGGTGGACGCGGCCGAGTGATCGGTCGGCGGCTGCGGAACGCCGTACGAACCCCCGCCCTGCGCGCCCGGACGGCCGCCGGAGGTTCCTCCCGCAGCACCCGTGGCTCCACTCACCTGGTCCTCCCGCACTTCCCACCAGGACGGCGGTGCCGCCCTGCTTCGTCAATCGTCATCCAGCGCCCGGCGGGATTGCCCGGAACTGGTCGGCGGCCGGTGCCGCCGCGCCCGTTGATGGGACGCGGCGGCACCGGTCTGCGGTTCGGTTCAGGCCTCGACGTCTCCGTCGACCGCCGTCACCGCACCCTCGGCCGTCTCGGTGGACTCGGTGGACTCGGTACCCGCCACCTCGTCCTCCGCCGTCTCCTCGTCCTCGGCCTCCGCGTTGCGGGCCATGCCCACGACCGCGTCGCGCTTTCCGAGGTTGATCAGTTGGACGCCCATGGTGTCACGTCCGGTTTCACGAACCTCGGAAACCCTCGTGCGGATCACCCCACCCGAGAGGGTGATCGCCATGATCTCGTCGGATTCGTCGACCACGAGCGCGCCGACCAGCGAGCCCCGGCCCTCGACGATCTTCGCCGCCTTGGTGCCGTAGCCGCCGCGCCCCTGGACACGGTACTCGTCCACACCGGTGCGCTTGGCGTACCCGCCGTCAGTGGCGGTGAAGACATAGGTACCCGGACGGACGACGTTCATCGACAGCAGTTCGTCGTCCTCCCGGAACGCCATGCCCTTGACGCCGGAGGTGGCGCGGCCGGTGGGGCGCAGGGCGTCGTCGGTCGCGGTGAAGCGGATCGACTGGGCCTTCTTGGAGACCAGCAGCAGGTCGTCCTCGGCGGAGACCAGCTCGGCGCCGATCAGCTCGTCGTCCTGGCCCTCCTCGTCCTGGCGCAGGTTGATCGCGATCAGGCCGCCGGAGCGCGGCGAGTCGTAGTCCTTGAGCGCGGACTTCTTCACCAGGCCGGCCCGGGTGGCGAGGACCAGGTACGGCTTGTCCTCGTAGGTGCGGACGGCCATCACCTGGGCGATGTGCTCGTCCGGCTGGAAGGCCAGCAGGTTGGCCACGTGCTGGCCGCGGGCGTCGCGCCCGGCGTCCGGCAGCTCGTAGCCCTTGGCCCGGTAGACCCGGCCCTTGTTGGTGAAGAACAGGATCCAGTTGTGGGTCGTCGTCACGAAGAAGTGGTCGACGATGTCGTCCTGCTTCAGCTGGGCACCGCGCACGCCCTTGCCGCCGCGCTTCTGCGAGCGGTAGAGGTCGGAGCGGGTCCGCTTGACGTAGCCGCCACGGGTGATGGTGACGACGATGTCCTCCTCGGCGATGAGGTCCTCGATGGAGAGGTCGCCGTCGGAGGGGATGAGGGTGGAGCGCCGCTCGTCGCCGTACTTCTCGACGATCGCGGTGAGCTCCTCGGAGATGATCTCCCGCTGACGGGTCGGCGAGGCCAGGATCGCGTTGTACTCGTCGATCTTGCGCTGGAGCTCGTCGTGCTCGTCCATGATCCGCTGGCGCTCCAGGGCGGCCAGCCGGCGCAGCTGCATCTCCAGGATGGCGTTGGCCTGGAGCTCGTCGATGTCGAGCAGGCCCATCAGGCCGGTGCGGGCGGCGTCGGCGCTGGCCGAGGCCCGGATCAGCGCGATGACCTCGTCGATCAGGTCCAGGGCCTTGAGCAGCGCGCGCAGGATGTGGGCGCGCTCCTCGGCCTTGCGCAGCCGGAAGGTGGTGCGCCGGACGATGACCTCGACCTGGTGGTTGACCCAGTGCCGGATGAAGGCGTCCAGCGACAGGGTGCGCGGCACGCCGTCGACCAGGGCCAGCATGTTGGCGCCGAAGTTGGTCTGCAGCTCGGTGTGCTTGTAGAGGTTGTTCAGCACCACCTTGGCGACGGCGTCGCGCTTGAGCACGACGACCAGGCGCTGGCCGGTGCGCGAGGAGGACTCGTCGCGGACGTCGGCGATGCCGGCGATCTTGCCGTCCTTCACCAGGTCGGCGATCTTCAGCGCGAGGTTGTCCGGGTTGACCTGGAACGGCAGCTCGGTGATCACCAGGCACTGGCGGCCCTGGATCTCCTCGACCTCGACCACTGCGCGCATGGTGACCGAGCCGCGGCCGGTGCGGTAGTAGTCGTCGATGCCGCGGCGGCCGACGATCAGCGCGCCGGTGGGGAAGTCCGGGCCCTTGATCCGCTCGACCAGGGCGTCCAGCAGCTCCTCGGCGGAGGCCTCCGGGTTCTCCAGGTACCAGAGCGCGCCGGAGGCGACCTCGCGCAGGTTGTGCGGCGGGATGTTGGTGGCCATGCCGACCGCGATGCCGGTGGCACCGTTGACCAGCAGGTTGGGGATGCGCGCGGGCAGGACGGTGGGCTCCTGCGAGCGGCCGTCGTAGTTGGCCGCGAAGTCGACGGTCTCCTCGTCGATGTCGCGCATCATCTCCATGGCGAGCGGCATCATCTTGCACTCGGTGTAGCGCATGGCCGCCGCCGGGTCGTTGCCCGGGGAGCCGAAGTTGCCGTTGCCGTCCACCAGCGGCATCCGCATCGACCACGGCTGGGCCAGGCGGACCACGGTGTCGTAGATCGAGGTGTCACCGTGCGGGTGGTAGTTGCCCATGACGTCGCCGACGACGCGGGCGCACTTGTAGTAGCCCTTCTCGGGGCGGTAGCCGCCGTCGTACATCGCGTAGAGCACGCGGCGGTGCACCGGCTTGAGGCCGTCGCGGACCTCGGGCAGCGCACGACTGACGATCACGCTCATCGCGTAGTCGAGGTACGAGCGCTGCATCTCGGTCTCGAGCTCGACCGGCTCGATCCGCATCGTCACCTGGGCGGTGGCCTCGGCGGCTTCGGGAGTCTCGGGCTGTTCGCCTTCGGGACGGTTGTCGTCGACCACTGGTGGTCAGTTTCCTTTCACGCGGACTGGAACGTGCGGGGCCTGCGGTGCAGGCGTCACACGTCCAGGAAGCGGACGTCCTTGGCGTTGCGCTGGATGAAGGAGCGGCGGGCCTCGACGTCCTCGCCCATCAGCACGGAGAACAGCTCGTCGGCGCGGGCGGCGTCCTCCAGGGTGACCTGGAGCAGCAGCCGGTGCTCGACGTCCATGGTGGTGACCCGGAGCTCCTCGGCGTTCATCTCGCCGAGACCCTTGAAGCGCTGGATCGCGTCGTCCTTGGGCAGCCGGCGCCCGGCCGCCACCCCGGAGGCGATCACGGCGTCGCGCTCGCGGTCGGAGTAGGCGTACTCGAAGTCGTCCTTGCCCCACTTGATCTTGTACAGCGGGGGCATCGCGAGGTAGACGTACCCGGACTCGACCAGCGGCCGCATGAAGCGGAACAGCAGGGTCAGCAGCAGGGTGCGGATGTGCTGTCCGTCGACGTCGGCGTCGGCCATCAGCACGATCTTGTGGTACCGCAGCTTGGACTCGTCGTAGTCCTCCTGGATGCCGCAGCCGAACGCCGAGATCAGCGCCTGGACCTCGGTGTTCTGGAGGACCTTGTCGATCCGGGCCTTCTCGACGTTCAGGATCTTGCCGCGGATCGGCAGGATGGCCTGGGTGCGCGGGTCGCGGCCCTGCTTGGCCGAGCCGCCGGCGGAGTCACCCTCGACGATGAAGATCTCGCACTCGGACGGGTCCTTCGACTGGCAGTCGGAGAGCTTGCCCGGCAGCGAGGCGGACTCCAGCAGGCCCTTGCGGCGCGTCAGGTCGCGGGCCTTGCGGGCGGCGACGCGCGCGGTGGCGGCCTGGATGGACTTGCGGATGATGTCCGCGGCCTCGTTGGGGTTGCGGTCCAGCCAGTCGTTGAGGTGCTCGTGGACGACCTTCTGGACGAAGGTCTTGGCCTCGGTGTTGCCGAGCTTGTCCTTGGTCTGGCCCTCGAACTGCGGCTCGCCGAGCTTGACCGAGATGATCGCGGTCAGGCCCTCGCGGATGTCCTCGCCGGAGAGGTTGTCGTCCTTCTCCCGGAGCAGCTTCTTGTCCCGCGCGTAGCGGTTGACCAGGCCGGTCAGCGCCGCGCGGAAGCCCTCCTCGTGGGTGCCGCCGCCGTGGGTGTGGATGGTGTTGGCGAAGCTGTAGACCCCCTCGGTGTAGGAGGAGTTCCACTGCATCGCGATCTCCACCGAGATCGCCTTGTCCTTGTCCTCCGCCTCGAAGTCGATCACCGAGGGGTGGACGACCTCGCCCTTGCGGGAGTTGAGGTGGGCGACGAAGTCGGCGATGCCGCCGTCGTACTTGTACGTGACGGTGAGCGGCTTGCCGTCCTCGTCCGCGTGCTCGGGGCGCTCGTCGGTCAGCGAGATCGACAGGCCCTTGTTGAGGAAGGCCATCTCCTGGAAGCGCCGGGAGAGCGTCTCGAAGGAGTAGACGGTGGTCTCGAAGATGTCGGGGTCGGCCCAGAAGGTCACCGTGGTGCCGGTGCGGTCGGTCTCCGCGCCCTTGGCGAGGGGGGCGGCCGGGGCACCCATCTTGTAGTCCTGGGTCCAGATGTGGCCGTCCTTGTGGATCTCCACCGAGAGCCGGGTGGACAGTGCGTTCACCACGGACACGCCGACGCCGTGCAGACCGCCGGAGACGGCGTACCCGCCGCCGCCGAACTTGCCGCCCGCGTGCAGGACGGTGAGCACGACCTCGACGGCGGGCTTGTCCTGACCGGGGACGATGTCCACCGGGATGCCGCGGCCGTTGTCGACGCAGCGGATGGCGCCGTCGGCCATGATCGTGACGTCGATGGTGTCGGCGTACCCGGCCATCGCCTCGTCGACGGAGTTGTCCACGACCTCCTGCACCAGGTGGTGCAGGCCGCGCTCGCCCGTCGAACCGATGTACATGCCGGGGCGCTTGCGGACGGCGTCGAGGCCTTCCAGCACCTGGATGTTGCTACCGGTGTAGGAAGCCTGGTCGGACTGGTCTGGGGTCTGGCTGGGGTTGCCGGAATCGGCCACGAAGCGCCCTCTCTGGCACAGCACGGGCCGCACGCCCACCCCGTGCGGGCGGGCGTGCGACCACAGCGTTTCGACTCGGTTGCCACTAGCAACAGTGTTTGGCTCTCAGTCTACCGGTACGACTGACATAGATGGGCGTTTGGCAGCCCTTGAGGGCAGATACGCCGCCCTGAATCCCCTCTGCACATGTCCCGATACTCGACCGGGGGGCCCAGGGCGCCTGGAAGGGCTGTCAGGGGTTCCGGAAGATCGTCGTCCGATCCGTGCCCCCGGCGGCCGCCCGGTCCCCCGGTCAGCCCCAGGTGTCGCCCGGCCCCTTGCTCCCCGGCGCACGCAGCCGGCCGTAGCCGCGGGCGGGCGCCGCCGGGCCGAGCACCTTGATCGTCCGGACCGTCCCGTGTCCCAGCTCGTGGTTCAGACGGGCCACCAACTGCCTTGCCAGCCAGCGCAGTTGGGTGGCCCATGCGGTGGAGTCGCACTGCACGGTGAGCACCGCGGCGGCCTCGTCGTAGGAGGAGGGATGACAGTGCGCGGCGATGTCCGGGCCGACGATCTGCGGCCAGCGGCCCATCACCCCGCCGACGGCGGCCGAGGACTCCCAGCCGCGCTCGGTCAGCAGCCGGTTGAGCGCCGCACCCAACGGGACGGGGTCGCGGCCGTCCGAGCGGGCACCGCTGCGCAGGCCGTACCGCTTCGCCTCGCGCTTCTCGCGGACCTGCTCACCGCGCTGGCGGGCCTGGGCACGGGCCGCCCGCAGCGCGGAGCGGGCGAGGTCGGCACCGGTCGGCGCGGGAGCGCCGGGCTCGGCGGCGTCGGACCGGGGTGCTCCGGGCTTGGGAGCTCCGGGCTTGGATGCTCCGGACCTGGGGGAGTGCTCCGCCGGCTCGCTCACGGCGATCTCCTTTCCCCAGCCTGTGGACAACGGTCGCGGTCGCGCGCCCGCCGAGCCGTCCAGCCTACGGGAGCGGCCGGACCCCTCGGACCGGAGCGGGGGTGGGCGGTGCGCGGAAGTGGTCGCGGTGCGGTGGCGGCGGTGCGGTGGTCCGGGTGCGGCGGCACCGGTGAAAGGGGACACCGGCGGGCGGGGGCACCGCCGGCGCCGGTGAAGGGGGCACCCGGGCGGAAGCCGCCGCCGGAAGAGCGCTCGGTCAGGCGTCGATCCGGCGCACCGCGCCGTCGGAGACCGCGAACCGGGCGCCGGCCAGCGCCTTCGGCACGTCCTCGGCGACCGCCGCGGTCACCAGCACCTGCTCCCCGTCGGCCACCAGCTCGGCCAGCCGGTCCCGGCGGGCGGCGTCCAGCTCGGCGAACACGTCGTCCAGGATCAGCACCGGCTCGCCGCCGTCGGCGCGCAGCAGCTCGTACGAGGCCAGCCGCAGCGCCAGCGCGAACGACCAGGACTCGCCGTGGCTGGCGTAGCCCTTGGCGGGCAGCGGGCCGAGCCTGAGCAGCAGCTCGTCGCGGTGCGGGCCGACCAGGGTGACGCCGCGATCGACCTCCTGCTTGCGGGCCGCCTGCAGCGCGTTCAGCAGCTGCTCCTCGGCCTGCTCGCGACTGGTCGGCAGTTCGCCCTCGAAGGAGCTGCGGTACTCCAGGGCGGTGTCGCCGCCGCCCGGGGCGAGCTGCCCGTACGCGGCCGCCACCAGCGGCTGCAGGGCGGCCACCAGCTGGATCCGGAAGGCCGTCAACTCGGCGCCGGCGCGGGCGAGATGGCCGTCCCAGACCTCCAGGGTGGACAGGTCGGCGCCCTTGCCGCCGCCGGCCCGGCGGGCCATCGCGGCGGTCTTCAGCAGGGCGTTGCGCTGCTTGAGCACCCGCTCGTAGTCCTGCCGCACCCCGGCCAGCCGGGGTGCCCGGGCGGTCAGCAGCTCGTCCAGGAAGCGCCGCCGCTCACCCGGGTCCCCCTTGACCAGGCTGAGGTCCTCGGGGGCGAACAGCACGGTGCGCAGCAGGCCCAGCACGTCGCGCGGGCGGACGTTGTCGGAGCGGTTGATCCGGGCCCGGTTGGCCTTGCCCGGGGTGAGCTCCAGCTCGATCAGGGTGGAGCGGCCGCGGTCCACCACCGAGGTGCGGACCACCGCCCGCTCGGCGCCCAGCCGGATCAGCGGGGCGTCGGTGGCGACCCGGTGGCTGCCCAGGGTGGCGACGTAGCCGATCGCCTCGACCAGGTTGGTCTTGCCCTGGCCGTTCGGTCCGACGAAGGCGGTCACGCCCGGGTCGAGGGGAACCTCGGCCCGGGCGTACGACCGGAAGTCGGCGAGCGACAGATGCGCGACGTGCATGGCTGTGGACTGCGCCCGCCTTCTTGTGGAGGACCTGCTGGTTACTTGGACTCGACCGCGTGGCCGCCGAACTGGTTGCGCAGCGCGGCGATCATCTTCATCTGCGGCGAGTCCTCCTGACGGGAGGCGAAGCGGGCGAACAGCGAGGCGGTGATGGCCGGCAGCGGCACGGCGTGGTCGATCGCGGCCTCGACGGTCCAGCGGCCCTCGCCGGAGTCGGCGGCCCAGCCGCGCAGCTTGTCCAGGTGCTCGTCCTCGTCCAGGGCGCGGACGGACAGGTCCAGCAGCCAGGAGCGGATGACGGTGCCCTCCTGCCAGCTGCGGAAGACCTCGCGCACGTCGGTGACCTCGGGGGCGGCCTCCAGCAGCTCCCAGCCCTCGGCGAAGGCCTGCATCATCGCGTACTCGATGCCGTTGTGGACCATCTTGGCGAAGTGGCCGGCGCCCACGGCACCCGCGTGCACCGAGCCGAACTCGCCCTCGGGCTTGAGGGCGTCGAAGACCGGCTGGGCCTTGGCGACGTGCTCGGCGTCGCCGCCGTACATCAGCGCGTAGCCGTTCTCCAGGCCCCAGACGCCGCCGGAGACGCCGCAGTCCACGAAGCCGATGCCCTTGGCGGCCAGCGCCTCGGCGTGCTTGATGTCGTCGGTCCAGCGGGAGTTGCCGCCGTCGACCACCACGTCACCGGGGGAGAGCAGCTCGGCGAGCTCGTCGACGGTGGCCTGGGTGGCGGCGCCGGCCGGGACCATGACCCAGACCACGCGCGGGCCCTGGAGCTTGGTGACGAGCTCCTGGAGGCTGTCGACGTCGGAGATGTCCGGGTTGCGGTCGTACCCGATGACGGTGTGGCCGGCGCGGCGGATCCGCTCGCGCATGTTGCCGCCCATCTTGCCGAGACCGATGAGGCCGAGCTCCATGACCAAGTCCTTACCTGTGGTGACGTGCCTGCCGGCGGCGCCGTTGCCGCACTCCTTGAGCCTACGCGCTGGAGCGGACCCGGCCGTCTGCGGTCGGGCCGGGCGGGGAGACGTCCACAGGCTGTGCACAGCGGGTGTGCACAGCCTGTGGACGGTAGGACGCGGCGGGATCAGCCGGAGAGGCGGACCGGCATGATCAGGTACTGGTAGGCCTTGTCCTCCTCGGCGTCCACCGAGACCTTGCCGCTGAGCAGCGCGGGCTTGGTCGGGGTGGTGAAGCTGAGCTGGGCGAAGGGGGAGTCGATGGCCTTGAGGCCCTCCTCCAGGTAGCCCGGGTTGAAGGCGATCGAGATGGCGTCGCCCTCCAGGGAGGCCTCGATCCGCTCGGTGGCCTGGGCGTCGTCGCCCGAACCGGCCTCCAGGGTCAGCACGCCCTCCTCGAAGTTGAGGCGGACCGGGGTGTTGCGCTCGGCGACCAGCGAGACGCGCTTGAGCGCCTCCAGGAAGGGCTGGGTCTGGATCGCGGCGATCGCGTTGAACTCGGTCGGGAACAGGCTGCGGAACTTGGGGAACTCGCCCTCCAGCAGCCGGGTGGTGGTCCGGCGGCCGGCGCCCTCGAAACCGATCAGGCCCTCGCCCGCGCCGCCCGAGGAGAGCGCGATGGAGACGTTGTCGCCGCTGCCCAGGGACTTGGCGATGTCCTGGAGGGTCTTGGCGGGGACCAGCGCGACGGCGGAGATGTCCGACTGCTCGGGCTTCCACAGCAGCTCGCGGACGGCGAAGCGGTAGCGGTCGGTGGCGGCCAGGGTGATCCGGTCGCCCTCGATCTCGACCCGGACACCGGTGAGCACCGGGAGGGTGTCGTCCCGGCCGGCGGCGACCGCGGCCTGGCTGACGGCCGAGGCGAAGACGTCGCCGGAGACGGTGCCGGTGGCGGTCGGCATCTGGGGGAGCGCCGGGTACTCGTCCACCGGGAGGGTGGGGAGGGTGAAGCGGGAGCTGCCGCAGACCACGCTGACGCGCTGGCCGTCGGTGGAGATCTCCACCGGCCGGTTGGGGAGGTTGCGGGAGATGTCGTTCAGCAGCCGGCCGGAGACCAGGACGGTGCCGGCCTCCTCGACGTCCGCCTCCAGCTCGACCCGGGCCGAGACCTCGTAGTCGAAGCCGGACAGCGCCAGACTGCCCTCCTGCGCGGTCAGCAGCAGGCCGGCCAGCACCGGCACCGGCGGCCGTGCCGGGAGGCTGCGGGCAGCCCAGGCCACCGCCTCCGCGAGGACGTCACGCTCCACCCGGAACTTCACCGGTAACCGCCTCCTGGATCGAGCGCTCCCGCTCGCACTCTGGTTCGTCTGATCTTGATCGTCGGTTCGGCTGTCCGCCGAGCTCGGTCACTCCGCTTCCAGTCGCAAGGACAGTCTGACGTACTCCGCCGACAGACGGGGCAGACGGGCGGAAGCAACCCGAACGGTTGTCGGAGACCGGTTGTCCACAGATTCGGGGCCCACCCACTTTGAAAGCAAGTCCGGGGTCTAAATGTGTAGTGGTAGTAGTAGGGCCTGTGGAAACCGTGGATAACCCCGTTTCCCCAGGTCAGAGCCCGAATTTTGTCCACAGCGGCTGTGGACGGCGGCTGTGGACGGGCAGGCCTCGCTGTGGACAGCCGAGCGTTACCCACAGGCCACGCTGGGTATCCACAGGTTATCCCCAGGGCTGTCCCCAGATCCGGGCCCGGTTATCCACGGGCGCCGGTCAACTTTTCGTGACGCCTTTCACACCAGGGTATGAACGGTAGCCCACGGTTGTCGAACTGTGGACGCCGCTGTGGACAACCTGGGGATAACCGCCCTTCCCCTGGGGACAACCGGTGGATAACCCGGACGGCCCAGTGGCGGCCCGTCAACTGTCCACAGCCTGTGGATAACCGTTGTGCACAAGTCCACAGGCACTTGACCTGCGCGGAAGAGCGTAGCGGTGACGGGCCTGTGGACGAATTCTGGATAACTCCGCACTCCCCACCCTGTGGACGGTGGAGAAGGGGCCGGTCCTGTGGACAACAGCCTTGCGCGCCCTCGGTTTTCGAATCACCGGTCAGTTGTTCGGCGCGGGCTGTGGACTGGCGGAACGTCCGTCGACGGCATCCCTGCCCAGCCGGCGCGCTCCGCACACCTGTGGACGTGCGAAAGGGCGTCAGGATTCGCTCCTGACGCCCTGGGGCCGTGCCTCGTCGTGCCGTGCCGGGTGTTCGTGCGGTGCCGAGCCGCGTGCCGTGCAGCGCCGGGTGCCGTGCAGCGCCGCGTGGCACCCGGCACCGCACGACGAGGCGTCGGCTAGCTCTTGATGCGGTTGGTGAGTTCGGTGACCTGGTTGTAGATCGAGCGCCGCTCGGCCATCAGCGAGCGGATCTTGCGGTCCGCGTGCATCACCGTGGTGTGGTCGCGGCCGCCGAACTGCGCACCGATCTTCGGCAGCGAGAGGTCGGTGAGCTCGCGGCAGAGGTACATCGCGATCTGCCGGGCCGTCACCAGCACGCGGCTGCGCGAGGATCCGCAGAGGTCGTCCACCCCCAGGCCGAAGTACGCGGCGGTCTGCTGCATGATGACCTGCGCGGTGATCTCCGGGCCGGCGTCCTCGTCCCCGCCGGGGATCAGGTCCTTGAGGACGATCCCGGCCAACTCCAGGTCCACCGGGGCCCGGTTGAGGTTGGCGAAGGCGGTGACCCGGATCAGGGCGCCCTCCAGCTCCCGGATGTTGCGGGTGATCCGGGAGGCGATGAACTCCAACACGTCGGCGGGAGCGTTGAGTTGTTCCTGGATCGCCTTCTTGCGCAGGATCGCGATCCGGGTCTCCAGCTCCGGCGGGGTGACGTCGGTGATCAGACCCCACTCGAAGCGGTTGCGCAGCCGGTCCTCCAGCGTGGTCAGCAGCTTGGGCGGCCGGTCCGAGGAGAGGACGATCTGCTTGTTCGCGTTGTGCAGGGTGTTGAAGGTGTGGAAGAACTCCTCCTGCGTGGACTCCTTGCTCGCGAGGAACTGGATGTCGTCCACGAGCAGGATGTCCATGTCCCGGTAGCGGCGGCGGAAGGTGTCCGCCTTGCCGTCCCGGATCGAGTTGATGAACTCGTTGGTGAACTCCTCCGAGGACACGTAGCGCACCCGGGTGCCCGGGAAGAGGCTGCGCGAGTAGTGCCCGATGGCGTGCAGCAGGTGGGTCTTGCCCAGCCCGGACTCGCCGTAGATGAAGAGCGGGTTGTACGCCTTGGCCGGGGCCTCGGCGACCGCCACCGCCGCCGCGTGCGCGAAGCGGTTGCTGGCGCCGATCACGAAGGTGTCGAACAGGTACTTGGGGTTCAGCCGGGCGGCCGGCTCGTCCTTGCGGGAGCCGCCGGCCGGGGGAGCGCCGGGCGGGGCGGGCACCCCGGGGACGCCGGGACGCTCGGCGGAGCGCTCCGGGGAGGCCTTCTCCGCGGGACGGCCGCCGGTGGGGCGGGAACCGCCGGCCCGGCGGCCGGCGCCGGCCCGCGGCTGCTCGTTCGGGCCGGGGCCGTAGGCACCGCCGAAGAGGTCGCCCTGGGTGGTCGCGGGCGGGCCGGGGACGGGCCGCGGCGCCTGGCGGGGCGCGGGCTCCTCCGGGTCGCGGTAGGCGGGCGGCTGCTCCTGGTAGCCCTGCCAGCCCTGGCCGCCGCCGGGGCCGCCGTACGGGGCCTGGCGCGGGTCGTAGCCGCCGGTGTCGTAGCGGGGCCGCTCGTAGTCCTGCTCGTACGGCTGCCCCTGCCCCTGCTCGTAGGGGTGGCCCTGCTCGTACGGCTGGCCGTGTTCGTACGACTGCGGGTAGTCCTGGCCGCCGTATTCGGGGGCGTCCTCCTCGGCCGGGCCCGGGTAGGGCTCGGCGGGGGACTGGGGGGCGGGTGCGGGGGTGGTCGGCACCGCGTTGGCGTCGACCATCACGGCGATCCGGACCGGGCGGCTGAGCTCACGGCTGAGGGCCTCGGTCAGCTGCGGCAGCAGCCGGCCCTCCAGCACCTGCTTGGCCCGCTCGTTCGGGGTCGCCAGCAGGGCGGTGTCGTGCATCATCCACATCGGCTGGGTGCGCTGCACCCACTGTTTGTCCATCTCCCCGATATCGGGGTCGTTGACCAGCCGCTCGACGACCCTGGCCCAGACCGGGACGAGGTCGCTGTTGACATCAGCCACTGGTGCACGCTTTCCAAGAACAAACCAGACAAGTTCTGCAACGGTAGTCAGCGAACAGGGCGGGATCAAGTCGTTGTCCACAGGCTGTGGGTAAGACGGGCGATCGCGGGCTGGTTTGACCCCCGTGCCCCGTCCCGCGTACCGTAACCAGGTCGAGTTGTCGATGGCCGCTGCCGCATGTCCGCGGGTCCACCCGCTCCATAAGGCGCGCAGCACGGGCGCCGTGGATTGCCTCAGACCCCAGCCGAACTGGGGCGATGGGCCGGATTTCCGAATCAGGGGAGATCACGCGGACGCACGGTGACGGCCAAGCGATTCCCCGTCATCCTACGATTCACCTCAGGAGCCCCCGAGTGAGCAAGCGCACCTTCCAGCCGAACAACCGTCGTCGCGCGAAGACCCACGGCTTCCGGCTGCGTATGCGTACCCGCGCCGGCCGTGCCATCCTGGCCGCCCGCCGTGGCAAGGGCCGCACCAGCCTGTCCGCCTGATCCGCGCCAGAGTCTGTTGTGCTGCCCTCCGAGAATCGGCTGCGGCGGCGCCAGGACTTCGCGACCGCGGTGAAACGCGGTCGTCGGGCCGGCCGGCCCCTTCTGGTCGTCCATCTCAGCAGAGACGGTGACCCGCAGGGGCAGACCGACCGGACCAGCGACTCCCGCCCGCACGTCGCCGAGGGGACTCCTTCGGCGCGTGCGGGTTTCGTCGTGAGCAAGGCCGTTGGCCCGGCGGTCGTCCGCAATCTGGTCAAGCGCCGGTTGCGTCACCTCGTTCGTGATCGTCTGTCCAGGCTGCCCGCCGGTAGCCTGATAGTGGTGCGTGCGCTGCCCCAGGCCGCGACCGCCTCGTACCAGGACCTCGAACGTGACCTGGACGCGGCACTCAAGCGGTTGCTGAGGACGGAGCCCGCCGCCACGGCGCCGACGGGAGCAGGTCGATGAAGTACCTGCTGATGGGTCTGATCAGGGTCTACCAGTGGACCATCAGCCCACTGCTCGGTCCGGTCTGCCGTTATTACCCCTCCTGCTCGCACTACGGCTACGAGGCCGTGAAGGTGCACGGGGCGGTGAAAGGCGGCGGGCTGACCGTGTGGCGCATCCTGCGCTGCAATCCGTGGACGCCCGGCGGGGTCGATCATGTCCCGCCGCGCAAGCATCCGGTGTGGCACCGGCGGTTGCGGGACCGGCTGAAGAGCCGGTCCGCCACCGGAGACCCGGTGACCGCCACCCCCGCCGGTCCGGACCCCGAGGGCCCGGCGACCATTGGTCCCGTGCGGCCAATCCACCTGTCCAAGGAGCCTGACCGGTGACCTTCTCCTTCCTGAATCCCCTGTACACAGCGGTGTCCTGGATCATCGTCCAGTTCCACTCGCTGTACAGCCACATCTTCGACCCGGACGGTGGCTGGGCCTGGGGTCTCGCCATCGCCTCGATGGTGGTCGTCATCCGGATCTGCCTGATCCCGCTCTTCGTGAAGCAGATCAAGGCGACCCGGGCCATGCAGGCGATCCAGCCGAAGATGAAGGCCATCCAGGAGCGCTACAAGAACGACCGGCAGCGCCAGTCCGAAGAGATGATGAAGCTGTACAAGGAGGCGGGTACCAACCCGTTCTCCAGCTGCCTTCCCATCATCGTGCAGGCGCCGTTCTTCACCGCTCTCTACGGCGTGCTCGCCAAGGTCGCCAAGGGCCAGGACATCGGTGTCATCCACGGTGACCTGCTGGTGAGCGCCGGCAAGGCGCACATCTTCGGCGCCCCGCTCTCCGCGACCTTCGTCGGCAGCCCCGAGACCAGCGTCAAGATCGTCACCGCCGTGATGATCATCCTGATGTCGCTGTCGCAGTTCGTCACCCAGCGCCAGCTGATGACCAAGAACGTCGACCTCACGGTGAAGACGCCGTTCATGCAGCAGCAGAAGATGCTGATGTACGTCTTCCCGATCATGTTCGCCGTGATGGGCATCAACTTCCCGGTCGGTGTCCTGGTCTACTGGCTGACCACCAACGTCTGGTCGATGGGCCAGCAGCTGATCGTCATCCACAACAACCCGACCCCGGGCAGCATGGCCTTCCAGGAGCGCCAGGAGCGCCTGAAGAAGGCCGGCCGACTGCGTCCGGACGGTACGGAGATCAAGGGCGCGCTCTGGGGCATGCTGCCCCCGTCCAAGGCGGCCGTGAGCGAGGCGGCCAGCGCCGCCGCGGTGGTCGAGGAGTCGGTGCAGGCGCGCCGCCAGCAGCCCCGTCGGCAGAGCAAGGCCCAGCGCCAGCAGGGCGGCGTCGGACAGCCGACCGTGGAGCCGGGCAAGGACGCCGCGGCCGAGGAGCCCACCGACGCGGCTCCGGCCGACACCGCCCCGGCGGACTCCCCGGCCGATGCCGGTGGCAAGCCGGCGGCCGCCAAGCAGAGCACGGCCAAGCCGGCCGGTACCAAGCAGGGCACCCGGCAGCAGCCGAAGCGCGGTGGCGGCCAGCGGCCGAAGAAGAAGTCCTGACCGGCCCCAAGCCTGTTGTGACAGCCGCGAAGAGCTTCGTTCCCGGCCCGGCAGACGGGCCCATCTCCGAAGGAGTCCATCAGTGACGGAAGGCACCACCTCCGCCGTCGAGGCCGAGACCGCCGCCAGTTCCGACGAGAGCGTCATCTCCCGTCTGGAGCAGGAGGGCGACATCGCGGCGGACTACCTGGAGGGTCTGCTCGACATCGCCGACCTCGACGGTGACATCGACATGGACGTCGAGGGCGACCGCGCCCTGGTCTCCATCGTCAGTGACGGCAACGACCGCGCGCTGCAGCGCCTGGTCGGCCAGGACGGCGAGGTGCTGGAGGCCCTCCAGGAGCTGACCCGGTTGGCTGTCCACCGGGAGACCGGCGAGCGCAGCCGCCTCATGCTGGACATTGCCGGCTTCCGGGCCCGCAAGCGCGAGGAGCTGGCGGTGCTCGGGGCCAAGGCCGCGGAGCAGGCCAAGAGCAGTGGCGAGCAGGTCAAGCTGCGGCCGATGACTCCCTTCGAGCGCAAGGTCGTCCACGACGCGGTCGCCGCGGCCGGCCTGCGCAGCGAGTCCGAGGGCGAAGAGCCCCAGCGGTTCGTGGTCGTGCTGCCGGTCTGAGGCCGACAGGCCGACGACCGGCCGCCGTGGCGGCCGGAGAGCTTCACCGGACGTGACCCCGTCCGCCTCGTGCGGGCGGGGTCGTCGTCCCTTCTGGGATGTTTCACGTGAAACAGTGCGTTGAGCGGGTCGGTGGATCCGGGGATCGGAGAGGTCGAGATGGACACGGAGAACGCGGCTGCCGGCCGGCCGGGGGCGGACGTGGACCCGGCCGCTGAGGGGCGGGCCACCGAGCTGGACCAGCTGTCCGAGGCGCCGGCCGTCGCCCGGGAGGTCTTCGGGGAACGCTACGACGCCGCGGTCCGCTACACGGAGCTGCTGGCCACCGCGGGCGTGCAGCGCGGGCTGATCGGGCCCCGCGAGGTGCCCCGGCTCTGGGACCGCCACGTGCTGAACTGCGCGGTGCTGGCCGAGCTGCTGCCCGCCGGCACCACCCTGTGCGACGTCGGCTCCGGGGCCGGCCTGCCGGGCATCCCGGTGGCGCTGGCCCGTCCGGACGTCTCGGTGACGCTGCTGGAGCCGCTGCTGCGCCGGACCACCTTCCTGGAGGAGGTCGTCCGGGAGCTGGGCCTGGACAACGTCACGGTGCTGCGCGGTCGCGCGGAGGAGATGGTCGGCAAGCTCGCGGTGGACGTGGTGACCGCCCGGGCGGTGGCGCCGCTGGACCGGCTGGCCGGCTGGGGCATGCCGCTGCTGCGCCCGCACGGACAGATGCTGGCGCTCAAGGGCGACAGCGCGGAGCAGGAGCTGGCCGAATCGCGGGCCGGTCTGGCCAGGCTGGGTGCGGTCGAGTGGAGCGTCATCGCGGTCGGCGAGGGCACCCTGGAGACCTCGACCCGGGTGATCCAGGTGAAGGCGGGGGAGAGCCCCGGCGGGGTGAAGGCGGCCACCCGGCGCGCCAAGGCGGCCCGGGCGGGTCGCACCGCGAGCGTCCGGAACGGCGAGCGCGGCCGGGGCGGGCGGCGCCGCAGCCGCTGATCCGGCGCGACGCCGAAGACGTACCGAACACGGGCGGACGGGCCTCCTGCGAGGGAGGATCGTCCGCCCGTCGTCGTTCAGGTGGCGGACGGGCCGCTGTTCCCCCCGGCGTTCGGCCGGGTGGTGCCCCCGGGACACCGGAGTGTCGCAACGTCAGATTTCCGGCATAGCGGGCATGGTGTTTCACGTGAAACGTCGCTCCTTGCTCTCGGGCATCCTCCGCCGTGACCGGGCGGCGACTGTTGCCGCTCCGGTTTCACGTGAAACACTGACCCCCATGCAGGACTCGGAGACCGTCGACCAGATCGATGACACGCCCATCGCACGGGCTGCCCAGGCTGCGGTTCAGGCGATCGGCCGAGCGGGCGAGGGACTGCCCCGGCCCGCCGCCACCCGGGTGATCGTGGTCGCCAACCAGAAGGGTGGGGTGGGCAAGACCACCACCACCGTGAACATGGCCGCCTCGCTCGCCATGCACGGCCTGCGCGTCCTGGTCGTCGACCTCGACCCGCAAGGCAACGCCTCCACGGCGCTCGGCATCGACCACCACGCCGAGGTGCCGTCCATCTACGACGTCCTGGTGGAGGGCAAGCCGCTGGCCGACGTGGTGCAGCCGGTGCACGACGTCGAGGGGCTGTTCTGCGTCCCCGCCACCATCGACCTGGCCGGCGCCGAGATCGAGCTGGTCTCCCTGGTGGCCCGGGAGAGCCGGCTCCAGCGGGCCATCGCCGCCTACGAGCAGCCGCTCGACTACATCCTGATCGACTGTCCGCCCTCGCTGGGTCTGCTGACGGTCAACGCCCTGGTCGCCGGCCAGGAGGTGATGATCCCGATCCAGTGCGAGTACTACGCCCTGGAGGGCCTCGGCCAGCTGCTGCGCAACGTCGAGCTGGTGCGCGCGCACCTCAATCCCGCACTGCACGTGTCGACCATCCTGCTCACCATGTACGACGCCCGGACCAGGCTGGCCGCCCAGGTCGCCGAGGAGGTCCGGACCCACTTCCACCAAGAGGTGCTGAGCACGGCGATCCCGCGCTCGGTGCGCATCTCGGAGGCGCCCAGCTACGGGCAGACGGTGCTCACCTACGACCCGGGCTCGACCGGGGCGCTCTCCTACCTGGAGGCCGCCCGCGAGCTCGCGCTGCGTGCGGTGGGCCAGGGCGGCTCGCTGGTGGGTCAGCAGCGGGACGGCCAGCAGGGGCACGGCGCCCCGGTGGCACAGCACGGCACGACGGAGGGTCATCAGTGAGTGCTCGCAGGGTTGGTCTGGGACGAGGGCTGGAGGCGTTGATCCGCCCCGCCGCGCCGGTGGACGGCGGGGCGGAGGCGAAGCCCGCGGCAGCCGCGCCCGCACCGGCCTCGGTGACGCCGCTGCCGAGCGGCCGCGGCACGGTGGCGGCCCGGGCGGCCGCGGAGAAGCGGGCCGAGCAGGCGCAGCCGGCCGGTGCGTACTTCGCCGAGCTGCCGCTGGACGCGATCACCCCGAACCCGCGCCAGCCGCGTGAGGTCTTCGACGAGGACAAGCTGGCCGAGCTGGTCACCTCCATCAAGGAGGTCGGGCTGCTCCAGCCGATCGTGGTGCGCCAGGTCGGTGCGGACAGCTTCGAGCTGATCATGGGCGAGCGCCGCTGGCGCGCCTCCCGGGAGGCCGGGCTGGAGCGGATCCCGGCGATCGTCCGGGCCACCGAGGACGACAAGCTGCTGCTGGACGCCCTCCTGGAGAACCTGCACCGCGCCGAGCTGAACCCGGTGGAGGAGGCGGCCGCCTACGACCAGCTGCTGCGGGACTTCGCCTGCACCCACGAGGAGCTGGCCGACCGGATCGGCCGCTCCCGCACGCACGTCTCCAACACCCTGCGGCTGATGAAGCTCCCGCCGTCCGTCCAGACCCGCCTGGTGGCCGGGACGCTGATGGCCGGACACGCCCGGGCGCTGCTCGGCCTTTCGGGGCCCGAGCAGCAGGAGCGGCTGGCGGCGCGGGTCATCGCCGAGGGCCTCACGGTGCGCAACGTCGAGGAGATCGTCGTGCTGATGCGCTCGGAGGAACCGGAGGAGCCCAAGCGCCAGGCGCCGAAGGCGGGCAAGCTGAACTCCCCGGCCTTCAACGACCTGGCGAGCCGGCTGTCCGACCGCTTCGACACCCGGGTCAAGGTCGAGGTGTCGCAGCGCGGCGGGAAGCTGGGCAAGGGCAAGGTGGTGCTGGAGTTCGGCTCGGTGGAGGACCTGAACCGGATCCTGGACAGCATGGCCCCGGGTGAGGACGGTCTGCGGCTGTCGCAGGGCTGAGCCGGACCGGCCGGCCGAGGGCAACGACCCGATGGGTGCGTGTTCCACGTGAGCGCTGTTTCACGTGAAACATGCACCCTTCGGCGTTCGTGGGGGAATGCTCGACCGTGAGAGGGAGGAGGTGCGGCCATGGGACGGCGGATCGCTCCGCTGACGCTGGACAACCTCGGGGACCTGCCGAACGGCTGTCGCTCCTGCGTGTTCTGGGAGCTGGACCCGGTCAGCGCGAAGGAGGCGGTGGAGGCGGGCAAGCCGGAGCTGGAGAAGGAGGGGTGGATCTCCACGGTGCTGCTGGAGTGGGGCTCCTGCGGGCGGATCGTCTACGTGGACGACCGGCCCGCCGGGTTCGTGCTCTACGCACCGCCCGCCTACGTCCCCCGCTCGCAGTCCTTCCCGACCAGCCCGGTGTCGGCGGACGCCGTTCAGCTGATGGTCAGCCGGGTGCTGCCGGGCTACCAGCGCCAGGGCCTCGGCCGGGTGCTGGTGCAGACGGTGGCCAAGGACCTGATCGGGCGAGGGGTGCGGGCGATCGAGGCCTTCGGCTCGTCCGGGCGGGTGCCGACCAGCTGCGTGCTGCCGGCCGACCATCTGCTCGCGGTCGGCTTCAAGACCGTCCGCCCGCACCAGCGCTACCCGCGGCTGCGTCTGGAGGCGCGGACGACGCTCTCCTGGCGGGGCGATGTGGAGGGGGCGCTGGAGCGGCTGTTGGGCGGTGGGCGCAAGGAGCCCGCGCTGCGGCCGTTCTAGCGGGCGCCTCCGGAGGGCGCCTCCGTAGGGCGTCGCCGCGGGTGTCGCGAGGGGTGTTTGGAGGGCCCGGAAACGACGGCGGCGGGGGGGGCCCCCCCCCCCGCCCCCCCCCCCCCCCCCCCCCCCCCCCCCCCCACCCCCCCCACCCCCCCCCCCCCCCCCCCCACCCCCCCCCCCCCCCCCCCCCCCCCCCACGTAGT
>NZ_JBHVJT010000063.1:45965-58695 GCF_042798815.1 Kitasatospora sp. NPDC057738
GGGCTCCCCACCGAGGGGAGCCCCGCCGCCGTGCGGTCGACGACCGGAAGACCTAGATGAACTCGGCCAGCTCGCGCAGCAGCGCGGCCTTCGGGCGGGCACCGGTGATGGACTTCACCGGCTCGCCGTCCTTGTAGACGATCAGGGTCGGGATCGAGATGACGCCGTACTTGGCGGCGGTCGCCTGGTTGGCGTCCACGTCCAGCTTGGCGATGGTCAGCTTCTCGCCGTGCTCGGCCGCGATGTCGTCCAGGACCGGGGCGACCTGGCGGCACGGGCCGCACCAGGTGGCCCAGAAGTCGACCAGTACGGGCTTCTCGCTCTTCAGGACGTCCTGCTCGAACGTCGCGTCGGTGACGGTGGTGGTGGCGCCGGCCACGGGAACTCCTCGGGTTCGGACGGAGGGGGCTGCTGCCAGGAGAACAACGGGTGGGCCCGTTCTGTTTCTGCCCGGCCGGGGCGGGGGTGTTTCACGTGGAACACCCCCGTGGGGCGGAGGGTGGGGCTCAGACCGCGACGGCGGCCTTGGCCTCCAGGTCGTCCAGCGCGGCCAGGTAGCGCTCGGCGTCCAGGGCGGAGGAGCAGCCGGTGCCGGCGGCGGTGATGGCCTGGCGGTAGGTGTGGTCCACGACGTCGCCGGCGCCGAAGACGCCCGGGATGTTGGTCCGGGTCGAGGGGGCCTCGACCTTGAGGTAGCCCTCGGCGTCCAGGTCCAGCTGGCCCTTGAAGAGCTCGGTGCGCGGGTCGTGGCCGATCGCGATGAACAGACCGGTGACGGCCAGCTCGCGGGTCTCGCCGGTGGTGGTGTCGCGCAGGGTGACGCCGCTCAGCTTCGGGTCGCCGTGGATGGCCTCGACCGCGCTGTCCCACTCGAAGCGGATCTTCGGGTCGGCGAAGGCGCGCTCCTGCATCGCCTTGGAGGCGCGCAGGGTGTCGCGGCGGTGGATGATCGTGACGCTGCGGGCGAAGCGGGAGAGGAAGGTCGCCTCCTCCAGGGCGGTGTCGCCGCCGCCGACCACCGCGATGTCCTGGTCGCGGAAGAAGAAGCCGTCGCAGGTGGCGCACCAGGAGACGCCACGGCCGGAGAGCTTGTCCTCGTTCGGCAGACCGAGCTTGCGGTGCTGGGAGCCGGTGGTGACGATCACGGCGCGCGCCTTGTGCACGTTGCCCTCGGAGTCGGTGACGGTCTTGATGTCACCGGTGAGGTCGACCGCGACGATGTCGTCGGGGATCAGCTCGGCGCCGAAGCGCTCGGCCTGGGCCCGCATGTTGTCCATCAGCTCGGGGCCCATGATGCCGTCCCGGAAGCCCGGGAAGTTCTCGACCTCGGTGGTGTTCATGAGCGCGCCACCGGCGGTCACGGCCCCCTCGAAGACCAGCGGCTTGAGGGAGGCACGGGCCGTGTAGAGCGCGGCCGTGTACCCGGCCGGGCCGGAACCGATGATGATCACGTTACGGACGTCGCTCACTGCTTCTCCTGGTTCGCATCGCGACCCGCGTTTGCTGCGGGGAGGGCGGTCCTGCTCCGCCGCCCGGGACAACGACTGACCAGTGTCTCGCATTCCCAGGCGGATCAGTACCAGGCGCCCGAAGTCCGGAAGCGGCGTGCCGCCGTCGTCGTGGATCGCATGGGAACGGCCGGTCAGCGGCTGGGAACGGCCTGGTGCAGGACGACCGGGCCGCAGTCGGGGGAGCGCAGGTAGACGTCGACGGAACCGGGGCGGCCGGGCAGGGAGTAGACCAGGACGTCGACCGGGGCGCCGTGGTAGCTGCCCCGGTCGGTGGCCAGCGGGGTGCCGGAGGCGGGTGCCGGGCAGCCCGGGCCGCTGGGGGAGGCGGGGGAGGGCGAGTCGGGCTCCGGGCGGCCGCCGTCGGCGGGCGGGGCCCCCTCGGACTGGGCGGGCCCGGTGGCCAGCAGTCCCGGGACGTTCTTCGAGCGGGCCAGCAACTGTTGCACCTGGGCGTCGAGTTCGCCGTCGCGGTACTCGGTGCCGGCGCCCGCCGTGTGCGGGGCGCGGACATCGTGGCCGTCGGTGGTGGCGGCCGGGGCGCTGCCCGCGGTGGCCGCCACCGTGCCGGACCCGTCGTCGGGGTGGAGCAGCAGTGCCCCGCCGAGCCCGAGGGCGGCCAGGACGGCGGCCGTGCCGAGCAGCAGGGCGAACCGCCGCCGGCGGGCGCGGCCGGGCCCGCCGGCCGAGCCGGACCGGCCGGCGGGTCGGTCGCCGGACGGGGCAGCCGGCCGGGAGGCCGTGGAGGAGGGCGTGACGGGCACCGTGGCGGCACGCGCGGGCCGGGCCGGGGCCTGGGCCCGGTGGTCGGCCGCGGGGGCCTCCTGAGCCGGTTCGACGGCCTCGCGGCCGCTCCCGGCGGCTGCGGCGGCGGCCTCGGCCAGCGCCGCGTCCAGCCGGGCGGCGACGTCGGCCGGCATCGGCGGGGTCTCGACGTCGCCGAGCAGCGACTGGACCTCGGCGAGGGCGTCGACGGTCTCCCGGCACTCGGCGCAGCCGTCCAGGTGCCGGCGCAGCGCCCCGATGGTGTCCGGGGACTCGATCAGTCCTTCGGCGAGGTCGGCCAGCCGCTCGATCGGGGGGTGCTCCTCGGCGGGGTCGGGGAAGGAGGGGTGGGCGTTCATCGGGTGCTCGCGTCTCCTTCCAGGACCGTCCGGCCGGTGCTCGGGCCCGCCCCTGTGACGGTGCCGGGCGGCTTCGGGTTCCCCCGGGTGTCGCGGCGAGGTGGGGCCGAGCCGCGGGCGGGCGGTGTTTCACGTGAAACATCGGGCTCGCGCAGGTGCCGGACCAGGGGGAGGAGCCGGGCCCGGCCGCGCGCGCAGCGGCTCTTCACGGTGCCCACCGGAACGCCCAGCAGTTCGGCCGCCTCGGCCACCGGGTACCCCTGCATGTCGACCAGCACCAGTGCGGCCCGCTGCTCGGCGGGCAGCTCGGCGAGCGCCGCGGTCAGCTCGCGGTGCAGCTCGGCCCGGACCACCGGGAAGTCGGCCGGCTCGGCGCTGCCGACCAGGGTGTCCAGCCGCTGGGGGTCCTCGTCGAGCGGGGTGGTGCGGCGGGTGGTGCCGCGCCGGGCGCGGTCCAGGCAGGCGTTGACCACGATCCGGTGCAGCCAGGTGGTGACCGCCGAGCGGCCCTGGAAGCCGGCGGCGGCGCGGAAGGCGGAGACCAGGGCGTCCTGGAGGGCGTCGGCGGCCTCCTCGCGGTCGCCCAGGGTGCGCAGGGCGACCGCCCAGAGCCGGTCGCGGTGGCGGTCCACCAGCAGACCGAAGGCCGCCGGGTCGCCGGCGACGTGCCGGGCGAGCAGCGTCGCGTCGTCCGTCGGGTGCGCTTCGTCCGCCACCGTCACCCCTCCCTCCCGGCCGCCGGTCCGTGCCGCGTCCGCGGTCGTCGGATCAGCCGGAGACCTTCACCTCGGCGACGTGGCCGCGGAACCTGCCGTCGGTATCCTTCGTCAGACCGGTCAGCCAGATCAAGAGGTACCGCGTGGTGACCGGGGAGTCGAGGGTGTACTCGACGTTGCTCCCGGTCTTCTTCCCGACGACGGTGAAGGCGTCCGGCTTGGCCTGCAGCGGGTTGGCGCCGGCGGCCGGGGTGGGCAGCCGCAGCTCCGCGGACTGCTCGCCGCCGGAGAACTGGACGTTCACCGAGGAGACCGGCTGCGGCGAGCCGAGGTCGATCAGCAGGCCGGTGCCCGACTTCAGCGCGGGCGGCTTGGCGCCGAACTGGTCGACGTACCAGCCGGTGGTCCACGAGGTGCTCAGGTCGCCGTCGATGGCCTTCCCGATGCTCTCGGTGCCCTCGGGTCCGTCGCCCAGGGGGTTGTAGGACTGCGCGTCCTTGATGGCGAGCGTCACCGGGTTGTGGGTGCTGGCCTGCGGGCTCGGCGCGGTGCTGCTGGTCGAGGGGGTGGTGGACGCGGTGGCCGACCCGGTGTGCCGCAGGCTGTCGACGAACTGCCAGGAGGCGACGCCGATCGCCCCCAGCGCGACCGTCCACGCGGTGGCCTTGACCACCCGGCGCAGCCGCCGCCTGGCGCGCCGGGAGGAGGCCGGGCGGGAGGAGGCCGGCAGCGGAGCGACGGTGGTGTCGGCGACCCGGGTCGGGTTGGGCGCGGTGGGCAGCGCGTGGGTGTTGTGCCGGGGCGGGGCCGGGAAGGCGGGCAGCTCCGGTTCGGGCTGGCGGATCCGGGGCATCTGCGCGATCGCCCGGACCAGCTCCTCCGGCGTGGTGATCGGCCGGGCGTGGTGCGGCGGCTGGTCGAACAGGGCCCGCGCGGCGAGCTCGGACAGGCCCTTGTGGACCCCGGCGCGGACCTGGTCCGGCGCGGCGTTCTGGAGGCCCTTGGGCAGGCCCTGGAGGTCGTAGCGGTCCTCCGGGTACGGCCAGCGGTGGGTGAGCGCGGCGAACAGCAGTGCGCCGATCGCGCGGGTGTCCGCCCGCTGGGCGTCCTCGGCGTCCTCGGCGGGCAGCCCGCGCAGGGCGGCGTCCACCGCGATGCCGTTGATCCGGTACTGGCCGCTGTCGGTGCGCAGCACGCAGCGCGGGGTGAGCCGCAGGTGGGCCTGGCCGCGCCGGTGGGCGGCCGCGACGGCGTCGGCGACCTGGCGGACCATCTGGTACGCCTCGTGCGGCTCCATCGGACCGTTGGCGAGCAGCCTGGCCAGGTCGGAGGAGTGCGGCAGCCACTCCCGGACGACGTAGACCAGCTCGCCCTCGTGGACGGCGTCGAGGACCTGGACGAAGCGCGGGTCGCCGAGCAGCGCGGCGGACTTGGCGGCCGCCACCACCTTGCGGGCCCGCTGGTGGCCGGAGGCCATCAGGTGGACGCCGACGGCCCGGCGCAGCTTCTCGTCGACGGCGCGCCAGCTGCTGAAGGTCTCGGTCTGGGAGATGCACTCCTCCAGCCGGTACCGGTGGCCGATCATGTCGCCGCTGCGGCGCTGCGGGGCGGGGAGGGTGCGCGGGAGGGTGGCGGTGTCGCGCGGGTCGACCGTGGGCTGCGGGTCGGTGGGGCGGCGCGCTGGGCGGGCGGGTTCGTCGGCGGGCTTCTTCCGGGGAGAGCCGGCGGCCAGTTCGGCGCGGAGCTCCTGCACGGAGAGCGGTGCGGTGATCTCCGAGGTCTCCTCGCCGGCGGGGGTACCCGGTCCTGCGGCCGGTGCGTCGTGCCCGCCCTCGCCCTCGCCCTCGTCCCCGTCCCCGTCCTCGTCCTTGTCCGCGTCGGTGCGCCCGGGGGCGGCGGCAGCGGTGGTGGCGCCCCCGCGGGCGTCCGCGGAGGTGCTCCCGCCGGCGTCCTGCGAGCCCGTGAGCTCGTCGATCGCCGCGGCCAGTGCGGCCTCGTCCGTCGCCGCGTCAGCTGCTGACGTGTCGACGACGGCCTTGGTGCCATCAGCCACCGTGGTCCTGCCTCCCCTTGTGTAGCCCCGGCCTGAGAGATTCGCTGGAGCCCGGGGGTCGGCGGCCCTGTGCTCCAGGACAATTGTGCCCACTCTTCTCCACCGGGTACGACCGCTGAGACGTCCGCTCGGTTGCACGCGGGTGGAGAGATGTGGTGCAGATTCGACACCGGGTCGCCATCCGACGGTCGGGCGGACCCGAACCAACCGGTGCCCCAGCACTCGGCCGGACGAGCGGAGGAGCGTCTCGCTCCGGTTGACGCCCGGTCAGGGCGCCCGCTCGTCCGGCCGGTGGTCGGACGGTCAGCGGCCCAGCCGGCCGCGGACCATGCCCAGCATGGCGTTCAGTTCCTCGATCCGCAGGCGCTTCGCGATGAGCACGAAGACCGCCAGCTGGAGGCCGCCGGCCACGACCAGGGCCGCCACGCTGCCCGGCCAGCCGCCGAGCACCTGCTGGACCCCCAGGCTGGCACCGAGGCCGACCAGGGCGGCCGGGACGCAGGCGGCGGCCAGCCGGCTGTACGTCCTGCCGATCCGCTTGGTGTCCAGCCCGCCGATCCGCTTCTTCAGCTTCGGCATCGCGACCGTCACCCCGACGGCGTAGGCGAGGCCGTAGCCGAAGGCGAGGCCGACCACCGTCCACTCGGCGGGCAGCACCAGCCAGCACAGCAGGGCGAAGCCGGCCTGGCAGGCCGCGACCCAGACGGTGTTGGAGAACGGCGTGCGGGTGTCCTCGTAGGCGTAGAAGCCGCGCAGCATCACGTACTGGGCGGAGTACGGGATCAGGCCCAGGGCGAACGCGGAGAGCATCAGACCGACGTTGGTGGCGTCGTTCAGGACGGTGTCGTTGCCGCCGACCGCGTAGATCGCCCGGCCGATCACCGGGCCCAGCGACAGGAACAGGAAGGCCGCCGGGACGACCGCCACCGCGGTGGTGCGCAGACCGTAGGAGATGTCGTCGCGCACGGCGCCGGCGTCCTCGTCGGCCGCCGCCCGGGAGAGCCGGGGGAGCACCGCGCTCATGATCGAGACGGTGATCACGGCCTGCGGGAGCTGCCAGATCAGCAGCGCGTTGGAGAACGCGGCCAGGCCGACGCCGCCGTGTCCGGCCGCCGCCGCGGCGTCGCCCGCCTTGGTGGACAGCTGGGTGATCACCAGGTAGCCGGCCTGGTTGGCGAGCACGAAGAAGAACGTCCACTTGGCCAGTCGGGCGGCCTTGCCCAGGCCGTGACCGCGCCAGTCGAACCGGGGCCGGAAGCGGAACTCGGCGGCCCGCAGGTACGGGATCATCGCCAGCGACTGGACGACCAGACCGATCAGGGTGCCGAGGCCGAGCAGCCGCACGCCCTCGGGGGAGATGCCCTCCGGGGTGACGTGGGTGGTGCCGAACCCGCCGTAGACCCAGATGTAGGCGGAGAAGGTGAAGATCACCACGATGTTGTTCAGGACCGGGGTCCACATCATCGCGCCGAAGCGGCCGCGGGCGTTGAGGATCTGGCCCATCACCACGTGGATGCCCATGAAGAAGATGCTCGGCAGGCAGAAGCGGGCCATCGCCACCGTGGTGTCGGCGCGCTCCGGGTTGGCCATCATCGGGTGGGCGATCAGCTGCACCAGCACGGGCGCCCCGAGCACCGCCAGGAAGACCACGCCGCCGAGCCCGACCATCACCAGGGTGAGCAGCCGGCTGGCGTACGCGGTGCCGCCGTCCTCGTCGTTCTTCATGCTGCGCACCAGCTGCGGCACGAAGACCGCGTTCAGCGCGCCGCCGCCGATCAGGATGTACAGCAGCGTCGGCAGGGTGTTCGCCGCGTTGTAGGAGTCACCCATCACGCCGACACCGATGGCCGCGGTGATCACCATGGTCCGGACGAAGCCGGTGCCGCGGGAGACCAGCGTGCCGGCCGCCATGATCGCGCTGGAGTTCAGCAGGCTGGCGACCTTGCCGCCACCGGCCGCCTGGGCGGGTTCGGCGGCGGGCGCCTGCTGGGCGGCCTGCTCCTCGGCGACGACGTCGGACAGCGGTTCGACGGCCGGGGGCACCGCGACGGCGGCCACCTGCCTGGTGGCCTCCTCCTCGGAGAGCGGCGGGTCGAACTCGATCGGCGGCACGAAGTGCTGCTGCCCGCCCGGAGCGCCGCCGTGCTGCGGCTGTCCCGGGTAGCCGCCCGCCGGCGGGTACGGGGCGGGGCCGACCGGAGGGGCGGTCGGCTGGACCGGCTGCGGGGCCGGGGCGGGCTGCGGGACCGGCGGCTGGGCCGCGGCCTGCGCCGGGCGGCCGCCGAACAGGGCGTCCACCCCGACGTACTCGGTGGTCTCGGTGTCCCAGGCGGAGTGCGCCGGGCCCGGCTCCCACTGCTGCCGGGGCTGCTCGACGCCGCCCCAGTGGTTACCGGCGGCCTGCGTCGGGGCCGGCTGCTGCGGCCAGGCGCCCTGCACCGGGGTGTCCCAGCCGGGCTGCACCGGCGGCACCGGGGCCGCGAACTGCTGCTGGGCCTGGTACGGGGTCGGCGGCACCGGCGTCGGGTAGCCGCCGCCCTGCGGCGGCAGCTGCGGCGGCACGTCGTACGCGGCGGCCGGCTGCTGGGGCGCGACGGGCCGCCCGGCCTGCAGACCGTACGGGTCCTGGCCGTCCTGCGGGTGCCCGTACGCGTCCGCCGCGTACGGGTCCTGGGCGTAGGTGTCGGCCACGTACCAGTCGCCGGACGGCGACTCGGCGCCCGGCCGGCTCTCACCGCGGCCCGACGGCCGCTCCTCGCTGCGCCCGGTCATGTCACCTCTTCGCTGTCGTGGGGGAGGCCGGCCCGGCGGTGCGGGGGGTCGGCGGTATCAAGGACCAACCTTCTCATCACCGGCGGCCCGATCCCGGCCATCCGGGCTGCTGCCGCGCGGTGTCTGCGCGGGACCGTCACCCCGGGTGCCGTCCGTCCCGCCGGCCCGGTCCGGTTCCGCGGCCCCGGCGCGATCCGCGGTGGAGTCCCGCGCCGTGCCCTCCGCGGCGCCCTCCGCCGTGTCCTGCGCCGTGTCCTCGGCCGTGTCCCGCGCTCCGGTGCCGTCCGCCACCGGGGCGTCCCCGACCGGCTGGTCGCCGTCCTCGTGCGGCTGCCCGCCGCGCCGCTTGCGCTGGCGCACGAAGCGCAGCGCGGCCAGCAGCAGCAGGACGCCGGCGCCCGCGAAGATGTACAGCACCCCGTTGGTCACCGAGGTGACCTCGACCTTGAACTGCTGGGGGTCGCCGTACGGCCGGGAGTCGGGGCCGGTGGTCCACAGCTGGGCGGTCATCGCGACCGTCCCGTTGTTGTGCGCCTCGGCGTTGAAGCGCAGGGTCACGCTCTGCGAGGCCGGGAGGACCAGCTCCTCCTCCTTGCTCACCCGCAGCCTGTTCGGCTGGGCCGAGGTGAGCACCAGCTTCAGGTTGGTGACCGTCTGGGTCAGGTCGTTGCGGACGCTGACCTGGAGCAGACCGGTGTTGCCGGCCAGGGTGACGACGTTCTTCTTCGGCACCTGGACGGCGCTGGTCAGCTCCTTCAGGTACTTCGTGACGCCGGCGCGGTAGGTGCTCCCGGCCGGCGGCTGGCTGCGCCACTCGGTGGACAGCGAGCGGACCATCGCGGCGCTGAACGGGCCGCGCACCCGCTGCGGCAGGGTGAGCACCCGCATCAGGGTGTCCAGGTCGTGCTGGATGTCGTCGGTGCGGCTCAGGTCGGCCGCGGGCAGCTCCGAGGCGCGGGCCTGGGTCGGGTAGTCGGTGGGCGCCGGGACGGCGGTGTTCGCCTTCGGGTCGGCCGCGGACTGGGCCACCGCGTCCAGCTTGACCGAGGAGATCCACTTGCCGTCCGCCGTCTGCAGGGCGCTCGCCAGCGCCTTGGCGCCGGCGACGCTCAGCTCGCGCGGGGGCAGGACCAGCAGTCCGCGCTGGTTCTGCGGCTGCTCGTGGGTGATCGCGAAGGTCTCGGCGAGGAAGCGCTGGGTGGCGTCGGTCTGCGCCTGCGGGCTGCTCAGGTCCTTGTCGAAGAGCGAGGAGACGGTCTCGTCGGCCACCACGGCGCTCTGCCCGCCGCCGATCGGGCGGACGGCGCTCGGGGTGTAGTTGAGCGAGTCCGCCTCGGGCATGCTCGCGCCGTTGACCAGCACCAGCCCGCTGCCCGACTGCTGGGCGAGGGAGGCGATCTGCTGGTCGAGGTAGCCCTGGAACGGCCAGGCGACGTCCGACCGGGTGTCCACGGCGAGCCGGCCCTCGACGGTCAGCCGGCCGGCGGTGGCCGCCTTGCTCAGCGCGGTGGTCATCCCGGTCAGGTCGGAGCCGTTGTGGGCGATCGAGGCGAGGTCCGGGTCGGCGTACGGCAGCGAGACCACCTGGGTGCCCGGCTTGGCGACGGCGGCCCGCAGCTTGTCCAGCCAGGCGACGGCGGCGGCCGAGGGCTGCATCTGGACGGTGTTGTCGTCCTTGACGGACTTGCCCGACCCCTCGGTGCCCGGCTTCTGCACCCGGTAGGTCTTGGTCATCGCGAGCGCGGCGTCCAGCAGGTCCGGGTCGATCACCCAGGTCAGGCCGTTCAGCTTGGCGCCGGTGTCGACCAGCTCGTACAGCCGGCCGCCCGGGGCGAACTCGGTGGCCAGGCTGTCGTCGCGCAGCACCGAGACGGGCTGGTCGTTGCTGTCGGTGGTGGTCTGGGCGGCCACCACCGGCGCGTGCACCAGCGGCCAGACCGTGGCGACCTTCGTCGGCTGCGCCTCGGCGCCGCCCGGGTTGTACGGCAGGAAGGTCCGGGCGATGCCCAGGGGGCGGTCGCGCGGGTTGTCGGCGGTCCCGCCCCAGGCGTCCACCGCGAGCTCGTACGCGCCGCTCGCGGACAGTCCGAGGTCGCTCACCGCGACGCTCAGCGTGTACGGCTGGCTCTGCCCCGGGTTCAGCTCCGGCAGGGCGTACTGGGGGGTGTCCAGCTCCGTGCCGTCCTTGCTGTCCGGCGTGGAGCGGTCGGCCACGTTGGCCAGGTCGCTGCGCCGGTCCAGCGGCTTGTTGGAGTACGGCTTGCGGACGGCCGCGTGGGCGCCCTTGACCGCCGACTTGCCGGCGTTGGTGACGTGTCCGGTGATCGTCACGATGCCGTTCGGGGTGGCCACCTGCGGGCTGAGCGTGTCGATGGTCATCACCACCGGGTACTCGGCCGTGATGGTGGAGTCCGCGGCCGGCCGGACGTTGCCGCCGGCGGGCAGCGCGCCGGCCGGGGTGGCCGTGAAGAGGGTCAGGGCGGCCGCGCAGGCGGCGGCCAGGCGCGCGCCCGCCCGGCGCGTCCGGCGGGCCGGATGACGCCCCTCGGCGGGGCGCTCGGCCCCTCCAGGCTGTCGGTGCGTCCCCAGGCCCGAGTGCCGTGCCGGCTCACTCACTCGCTTCGCCCTCGCCGTTCTCGATCGTTCGCTGCTGATGCTGTCGTCCGGCGCGGTCCGCCCGACGGTCTTCGCTTGACTCTCTTGGATCGCTCCGCCCGACGCCGTCGCCGCACCGCTGCCGCGGGGGTTCCCGCGGACGGCGGCGGCGCGCGGCACCGCATCCCCCGTCCGGTGCCCGAGACTCGTCCACCGGCATGGTAACGATGCAGCCCGCGGCGCAGTGTTGCGGGCTGTGGGGTGAGACGCCCAGAACGCGCGGGCGGTTGACCTGTCGGGGCACGTACCCTTGTGAGCCGTGTCCACTGCCAATGAGCCCACCGCGCACACCGACCCCTCCAGCACCGCCGTCCAGGTCGTACCAGGCCTGAGCGAGGCCCAGACCCTCGGCCTCCAAGAGCTGCTGCGGGTGTCGCCGGTCGCCGACGAGATCGCCCGCCGGTTCCAGGCGGCCGGTCACCGGCTGGCGCTGGTCGGCGGGTCCGTCCGGGACGCGCTGCTCGGCCGGCTCGGCAACGACCTGGACTTCACCACCGACGCCCGCCCGCAGCAGGTGCTCAAGCTGGTCAAGGGCTGGGCGGACGCGGTCTGGGACGTCGGCATCGCCTTCGGCACGGTCGGCGCCCGCAAGGACACCCCCGAGGGTTCCTTCCTGATCGAGATCACCACCTACCGCTCCGAGGCGTACGACCGCACCTCGCGCAAGCCCGAGGTCAGCTACGGCGACACCATCGGGGAGGACCTGGTCCGCCGGGACTTCACCGTCAACGCGATGGCCGTCGACCTGCCCGGCCGCGGCTTCGTCGACCCGCACCACGGTCTGGAGGACCTGGAGGCCCGGGTGCTGCGCACCCCCGCCACCCCCGAGGAGTCCTTCTCCGACGACCCGCTGCGGATGATGCGGGCCGCCCGCTTCGCCGCCCAGCTGGACTTCGACCCGGCGCCCGAGGTGGTCGCCGCGATGACCGCGATGGCCGAGCGGCTCACCATCGTCTCCGCCGAGCGGATCCAGGCCGAGCTGAACAAGCTGCTGCTGGCCAAGCACCCGGTGAAGGGCCTGCGGCTGCTGGTCGACACCGGCCTGGCCGGGTACGTGCTGCCCGAGCTCCCCGCGCTGCAGCTGGAGCGGGACGAGCACCACCGGCACAAGGACGTCTACGAGCACTCGCTGACCGTCCTGGAGCAGGCCGTCGACCTGGAGCAGGACGGTCCGGACCTCACCCTGCGGCTCGCCGCGCTGCTGCACGACATCGGCAAGCCGCGCACCCGCCGCTTCGAGTCGGACGGCCGGGTCTCCTTCCACCACCACGAGGTGGTCGGCGCCAAGATGACCCGCAAGCGGATGCGGGAGCTCAAGTACTCCAAGGAGCTCATCGAGGACGTCTCGCGCCTGGTCGAGCTGCACCTGCGCTTCCACGGCTACGGCGGCGGCGAGTGGACCGACTCGGCGGTGCGCCGCTACGTCACCGACGCCGGGCCGCTGCTGGAGCGCCTGCACAAGCTGACCCGCTCCGACTGCACCACCCGCAACAAGAAGAAGGCGGCCGCGCTCTCCCGCACCTACGACGGTCTGGAGACCCGGATCGACGAGCTGAAGGCGCGGGAGGAGCTGGACGCCGTCCGCCCGGCGCTGGACGGCAACCAGATCATGGAGCTGCTCGGCCTCAAGCCCGGCCCGCAGGTCGGCAAGGCGTACAAGCACATGCTCGAACTCCGGCTGGAGCACGGCCCGATGGAGCACGACGAGGCGGTCGGGGCACTGCGGGCCTGGTGGGCCGAGCAGCAGGGCTGAGTCCGGATCCGGATCTCCGGACGCGGCGCCGGACACGGTGCCGGACACGACGGGAGGGGTGGGGAGAGAAAAGAGGCCGGGGAAAACCCCCCCCCCCCCCCGAGCATCTCAATCCTCTCCCCCAAAACCACCACCCCCAACACCAGGGG